>NZ_JBSFRT010000002.1:0-222510 GCF_053589375.1 Rhodococcus sp. NPDC003348 | reverse complement strand
TGGGATTCGGTCACTTGAAGTGACCGAATCCCACATTCGGTGGTTCCGGGGGGTGGCTCACCCGTCAGGCCGGGTCCGGGACGGGCTCTGCTGCCGCGAGGTTCTGTCCACGCAGGCGTTGCGAGATCACCTGGGTGATGCCGTCGCCGCGCATGCTGACGCCGTACAGGGCGTCCGCGATCTCCATGGTCGGCTTCTGGTGTGTGATCACGATCAGCTGTGACTTCTCCCTCAGCTGCTCGAACAGCCCGATCAGCCGGCGCAGGTTGGTGTCGTCGAGCGCCGCCTCAACCTCGTCCATCACGTAGAACGGGGACGGCCGGGCCCGGAAGATGGCGACCAGCATCGCGACCGCGGTGAGCGACTTCTCGCCGCCGGAGAGCAGCGACAGCCGCTTGACCTTCTTGCCGGGCGGGCGGGCCTCGACCTCGATGCCGGTGGTGAGCATGTCGCCCGGGTCGGTGAGGACCAGTCGGCCCTCGCCACCGGGGAACAGCTTCGCGAACACCTGCACGAACTCGCGTTCGACGTCCGCGTAGGCCTCGGTGAACACCTGCAGGATGCGGGCGTCGACGTCGGCGACCACCCCGAGCAGATCCTTGCGGGCGTTCTTCACGTCCTCGAGCTGCGTGGACAGGAAGTTGTAGCGCTCCTCCAGTGCCGCGAACTCCTCGAGCGCCAGAGGGTTGACCTTGCCGAGCGTGGCGAGGTCCTTCTCCGCGCGCTTGGCCCGCCGCTCCTGACTAGCCCGGTCGTACGGCATCGGCGCGGGAGCGACCACCGCTTCCCCGCGCTCGCGGGCCTGCTCGTACTCGGCGATCTCGAGCGGCGACGGCGGCAGCGGCACATCGGGCCCGTACTCCGCGACCAGGTCGTCGAGGCCGATGCCGTGCTGTTCGGAGATCGCGGCCTCGAGCTGTTCGATGCGGGTCGCGGCCTGGGCGCGGGCCACCTCGTCGCGGTGCACGGCGTCGGTGAGTGCGGTCAGCTGCGCGGTGAGCTGCCGGACCCGTTCCTTGACGGTCTCGACCTGCTGTGCGCGATCGGTGCGTTGACGGGTCAGGTCGTCGCGGTGTGCGAGGGCCGCCGCGACGACGGTGTCCAGGTGGGCGGCGACCTTCGCGCCGGACTCGGCGACCGCGGCGGCGACCGCGGCGGCGTTCTTGCGCGCCGCCATCGCCCGCTCGGCCCGTGCCCGCGATTCGCGTTCGGCGCGGGCGGCGCGGCGCAGCCCGTCGGCCTTGCCGCGCACCGATTCCGCACGCTCCTCCGCGGTGCGCAGCGCCAGCCGCGACTCGACCTCGACGGCGCGGACCTCGGCCAGCGCAGCAGCCGCGGCCTCGCGCTCCCCGCTGTCCGTGCCCACCTCGGTGCCGTCCCCGGACTGCTCCTGCTGCGCGAGGGTGAGCCGTTCCTCGAGGTCCCGCAGCGCAGTGATCGCGTCCTCGCGCCCGGTCTCGGCGGCCGTGCGCTGCGCTGTGAGCCGATCGGACTCGGCGTGTGCGGCGCGGGCCACCTGCCCGAGCCTGCCGAGCTGTTCGTAGATCGCGGACATCGCGGCGTCGGACTCGTGCAGCGCGGCGAGCGCCTCTTCCGCGGTCTCCGCGCGATCCGCCTGTTCGGCCAGCGCGCCCGCCAGTGCGGCGGTCAGGTCCTCGGACCGACGCTCGGCCTCGCCCAGCGCGACCGTGGACTGGTCGATCGCGGACTGCACCTCGAGCGTCGAGGGCCTGCGGTCGGAGCCGCCGATCACCCAGCCGGCCCCCGCCAGGTCGCCGGTCCGCGTGACGGCACGCCACTGCGGCCCGGCCGCGACGACTTCTGCCGCCGACCCGAGGTCGTCGACAACCACCACCGACCCGAGGAGCGCGGTGAGCGCGCCCCGCATCGATTCCGGGTGCTCGACCAGTTCGAGCGCGGCGCGCGCCCCAGCGGGCAGCCCGGCCGGCGCCGCCCCGGCGACCGGGGTGTCGGCGACCACCAGTGCCGCCCGTCCCCCGTCGGCCTGTTCCAGCGCCGACACTGCGGCGTGCGCGGCGCCGGTGGACTCGGCGGCGACGGCCTCGGCGGCCGGTCCGAGGGCGGCCGCGATCGCCACCTCGTACCCGGGAGTGATGCGCAACAGCCCGGCGAGCGGCCCGGCCAGCCCGTCACCGGACCGGTGTTCGAGCAGCCAGGCGGCGCCGTCCTTCTGCTGCAGGCCGATCGCCAGGGCGTCGATCCGGGCCCGCAGCGAGGCAACCTCCTGACCTGCGGCACGTTCGGCGTCCTGCAGTTCGGTGACACGCGCGCTCGCCGACTCGAGCGCGGTGACCGACCGTTCGTGGTGGGAGTCCAGGCCCAGCTCACCGGCGTCGAGTTCGTCGATTCGTTCCTGCACCGATTCGAATTCGGCCTGGGCCGCGTCGCCGCGGGCGCGGGCGTCGTCGATCGCGAGCGTCAGCCGGGCCACCTCGGCGTCGACCGAGTCGGCGCGGGTGCGCAGGGTGTCGACCTGGCCCGACAGCCGGGCGAGACCCTCGCGCCGGTCGGCCACGGCACGGACCGCGGCCAGGTGGGCCCGCTCGGCGGCGGCCGATGCCTCCTCGTACTCGGCGAGCTGTTCCTTCGCGGCGTCGAGGGTCGCCCGCGCGATCTCGACCGCCTCCTGCAGTTCCAGTTCCTCGGCGGCGACCCGATCGGCCTGGGCCTCCATCTGGTCCGGGTCCTGGCCCCGATGCGCGACCGGATCGCCGTCGAGGTGCCGGGCACGGTCGGTGGCGATCCGGACCGTGGCTCCGACACGTTCGGCGAGCGCCGAAAGCTGGAACCAGGTCTGGCCCGCGGCCTCGGCCCCCGGGGTCAGCCGGGCGAGAGCCTGCTCGTGGGAGCCGAGTTCCGCGGACCCGGCCTCCAGTTCGGCCTGCACGTGTTCCTGCTGGGCGCGGACGACCGCCTCGTTCTCCGACTGGGAGGCCAGCTCGGTGCGGCGGGTCACCAGGTCGTCGGCGGCCAGTCGCAACCGGGCGTCGCGGAGGTCGGCCTGCACGGTCTGCGCGCGGCGCGCCACCTCGGCCTGCCTGCCGAGCGGTTTGAGCTGGCGCCGCAGTTCGGCGGTCAGGTCGGTCAGGCGAGCCAGGTTCGCCTGCATCGAGTCGAGTTTGCGGACCGCCTTTTCCTTGCGTTTGCGGTGTTTGAGGACGCCGGCGGCCTCCTCGATGAACGCCCGCCGATCCTCGGGCCGGGATTCGAGGATCGCCGCGAGCCTGCCCTGCCCGACGATCACGTGCATCTCCCGGCCGATGCCGGAGTCGGACAGCAGTTCCTGCACGTCCATCAGACGGCAGGACGTGCCGTTGATCTCGTACTCACCGGCACCGTCGCGGAACATTCGCCGCGTGATCGACACCTCGGAGTACTCGATCGGCAGCGCGCCGTCGCTGTTGTCGATCGTCAACGTCACCTCGGCGCGGCCGAGCGCTGCCCGGCCGGTTGTGCCGGCGAAGATGACGTCCTCCATCTTGCCGCCGCGCAACGCCTTGGCGCCCTGCTCCCCCATCACCCAGGTCAGGGCGTCGAGAATGTTCGACTTCCCGGATCCGTTGGGGCCGACGACACAGGTGATGCCGGGTTCGAACCGCAGAGTCGTCGCGGAGGCGAAGGACTTGAATCCTTTCAGCGTCAGACTCTTGAGGTGCACAGCGGCTTAGATTACGGCACCCCACCGACCGATTCCGCGATTGCGTTCCCGCGCCTACCCCTCGTGCACTCCCGGCAACGGTGCACCCACGGTGAACGTCGCACCGAACGGATCGGTGATCTCCGCGGTTCGCCCGTATTTCATGTCAGTGGCATTCTTCGCGGTGCCACCGGCGGCGCGGGCGGCGGCGACGGCCTTGTCGGCGTCGACGACCTGGAACAGCGTGCCCCAGGCCGATCCGGACGCGGTCGGGTCGCCGAGGATGCCCCCGATCTCGTGCCCGTCGGGTCGGCGCAGGAAGGTGAAGTCCATACCGGGCAGGTCCTCGTTCCCGTCCAGCGTGAAGTCGAACACCGCGGAGTAGAAGGTTCGGGCCGGGCCCGGGTTGGGCGTCACCAGATCGTTGCGGAGCAGCGTGTTCGGCTCGTTGACCAGTTCGCAGCCGACGTGCGCGAACCCCTGCCACAGTCCGAACTGTGCGCCGGAGGGATCCCGCACGATCGCCATCCGTCCCTCGCCCATCACGTCCATCGGCTCCGCCAGCACGATGCCACCCGCGTCGGTGGCCCGCGCGACCGTTTCGTCCACGTCGGCAGTGGCCAGATAGACGCTCCACCAGAATTCCGTTGCCACCGGATCGGGATTGGGCATCAACGCGGCGACCTTCTTGCCCCGCAGCAGGCACATCGTGTAGCGCCCCGCCTCCTCGGGGCCGATGTCGAATTCCCAACCGAAGACCGCCCCGTAGAACGACATCGCCCGATCGAGATCAGGGATGCCCAGGTCGATCCAGGTGGGGGTGCCCAGCGGTTGGTTCGTGGAGACGACGCTCATCACAGCTCCTGGGGCGGTCAGTGCGGCCTGGACTGCCGGATACCACCGGCAGCCAGTGGACGGTCCCAGCCTCCTCCCACCCCGATCACGGCGCAATTTCAGCCGACGTCAGGCGGTCTCCGCACCCGAGCCCAGTCGGGGAAAGGGCTCGGTCGAGAACACGACCTCGACGGCCACCTCGAAGTACGCGGCGATCCGCAGAGCGAGGTGCAGGCTGGGGCTGTACTCGCCGCGTTCGAGGTACCCGACCGTCTGATAGTGGACTCCCAGCGCCTCGGCCAACTCCCGCCGCGAGATGCCCCGCTCGGCACGCAGCATCGCGATGCGGTTGTAGATGACCTCAGAAGGCACGCTGCATCGCCTTCTCTCGCCGTGCCGCCATACTCGATCCTGACTCGTGACGCGCCATGCGCCGCAACACTACCGGCGCGATCAGCAGCCCTGCGACGGCCCAGACGCCGAGCACGGCAGCCGTCTCGATGTGCCGCCAGGACTCGCCGATCTCGATGGCGACCGCCTCGGGAGGCAGCAGCGCCGAGCGCATTCCGAGCCCGCTCCAGTAGATCGGGAACACCTGTGCCACGCCCTGCAGCCAGCCCGGCAACGCGGTGATCGGATAGAAGATGCCGGAGATCGCAATGAGTCCCATGAGCGGCATCGTCAGCAGGAACGTCGCGCGCGGTCCGTCGAGGACGGCGCCGAGGATCGCCCCGACCGGCAGCGCGGCGAGCAGGCTGAGCAGCAGAACCCAGACAAACGTCAGCCACGACGCGGCCCCGTCGAGCGAGGACCCGCCGATGATCGCCATCCCCACCGCCAGCACGACAGCCACCTGCACGACAACGGATCCCGCGGCGGAGACGATCTTGCCTACGACGTAGCCGATCATGCCGCCCGGCACCGCCTTGGCCCGCAACAGCGTTCCGTCCTCCCGGTCGAGGACGAGCACGTTGGTGATCGCGAACAGACCGTTGAACACGATGATCGACCCGATCAACCCGGGCAGTGCCAGTTCGGCGACGGAGAGCTCGCCACCCGGGTACTCGCGATTGCGCAGCAGGTAGAGCACGACCAGTGTGATGGCCGGCGTCAGGAACTGACCGATCAGGTCGGGGGCGGCGGTGAACAGTTGACGAAGCTCGATCCATCCGCGGGTGAAGCCCGCCCGGACCGCATTGGACGTGGGGTTCATCGTGCGACCTCCGAGAGTGTGGGCACCCCGGTCGGGGCGTCGCCGGACTCGTGGCGGCGGACCAGGGCCATGTAGGTGTCCTCCAGCGAGGCGCGGCGCACCTCCAGTTCGCCGATGGAGTCGCCGTGCTGCTTGAACAGCTCGTGGACGAACTTCGTCGACTCGGTGGTGGTGTGCACGAAGCGCTGGTCGTCGACGGTCCAGCGCACCTCCGCCTCACCTGCGATCGCGCGGGTCAGCTCGTCGGGCGAGCCGTCGGCGACGATGCACCCGCCGGCCAGGATCAGGATCCGGTCCGCGATCTTCTCCGCTTCGTCGAGGTCGTGGGTGGTGAGCAGCACGGTCGTATCCTCGAGATCGGCCAGTCGGTGGACGAGGTCGTGGAAGTCACGACGAGCCGCGGGATCGAAGCCCGCGGTGGGTTCGTCCATGAACAACAACTCCGGACGGCCGACGATCCCGATCGCCACGTCCAGCCGGCGCCGTTGACCACCGGACAACGTGCCGATCTTGGCTCCCGCCTGGCCGGACAGCCCGACAAGCTCGATGAGTTCAGTTGTGTCCCAAGGCTGTTGGAATCGTTCACCGAGGTATGGGCGATAGAACACGCCGATGTGCTCGAGCAGATCGCGCACGCGCCACTTGGCGTGGTCGCGCCAGGACTGCAGGACGACACCCACCCGGGCGCGCCAGCGCTCGTCGCCGTGTTCCGGATCGACACCGAGGACGGTGACGCCACCCGCCGACCGAGTGCGGAAGCCCTCCAGTATCTCGATGGTGGTCGTCTTGCCCGCCCCGTTGGGGCCGAGCATGACCAGCACCTCGCCGCGGCGCGCCTGGAAGCTCACCCCACGCAGAACGTCGGTGTCGCCGTATCGCATTCGCACAGCGTCGACGTCGAGCACAACACCGTCCCTCGAACCCATGACCCCTCCCCATAATCAACCTACGATTTTATGTAGCATATCTACTACATTTCGATGCGGCAATGCTCCGGAGGAACATCGGATGCAGTCACCCCACAGCCTGGGTCGGACACCGGTGTCGGCGCCGCCGTCGCGGCGGCGCGATCCGGGGCGAGGGGCGCCGAAACAGCAAGCGGGAGACGTGCCCTAAGCTGCCGCCAGTGATCGATGAGGCGGCGCCGGCCGCAAAGCATGTTGACGCGGGCGTCCCGGACAAGGGGCTGCGGTCGGGGGCACTGACCCTGACGTCCAGTGTGGTGATCGGGGTCGCGTCGGCCGGACCGGCGTACAGCATCGCCGCGACGCTCGGCCTGGTGGTGGCCGCGGTCGGCCTGCAGGCGCCGGTCATCGCACTGCTGGCGTTCGTCCCGATCCTGTTCGCCGCGTTCGGGTATCAGCAACTCAACCGCGTCGAACCCGACTGCGGCACCACCTTCGTGTGGGCGACCCGCGCGTTCGGCCCGTCCTGGGGCTGGATGTGCGGCTGGGCCATCGTCGTCGCCGACGTGCTGGTGATGGCGAGCATGGCCCAGGTCGCCGGCCAGTACACCTTCCTGTTGTTGGGCGCGGACGGCATCGGACACGATCCGACGCACATCGCGGTCCTCGTGCTCGGCGTCGCGTTCATGCTCGCGATGACGTGGCTGTGTTTCCGCGGCATCGAACTCTCCGCCCGGATCCAGCGACTGCTGCTCACGGTGGAGTTCGTGGCGCTCGTGGTGTTCGCGGTGGTCGCATTGGTTCGGGTGTGGCTTGGCCGCGCGGGCGAGGCGGCCCTGACACCCCAGTGGAGTTGGTTCAACCCCTTCGAAATCGGCTCCTTCTCCACCTTCGTCAACGCGATCCTGCTGATGGTCTTCATCTACTGGGGCTGGGACTCGGTGGTCTCGGTCAACGAGGAAACCGTCGACGCGAGGCACACCCCGGGCCGGTCCGCCGTGATCTCCACGGTCGTGCTGGTCGCCCTGTACGTGCTGGTGACCATCGCCGCTCAGTCGTTCGCCGGTGTCGGCGAGGACGGCACCGGATTGGCCAATCCCGAGCACTTCGACGACTTCTTCGCCGCCCTCGGCACCGCGGTGTTCGGGGACGGACCGGTCGGAGTGTTCCTCGTGCACGTGCTGCTGCTCATGATCCTGACCTCGGCGATCGCGTCCACACAGACCACGATCCTCCCGACGGCGCGCACGACGCTGTCGATGGGCGTGTTCAAGGCGCTGCCCGCGTCCTTCGCGAGTGTGCATCCGCGGTTCCGGACACCGACGGTGTCGACGCTGGCGATGGGCGGCGTGTCAGCGGCCCTGTACGTGGTGTTCAACTTCATCGCGGCGGGCGACCTGATCTACGACTCCGTCGCGGCGATCGGTATCGCGGTCGGCTTCTACTACGGGATGACGGGGCTGGCCTGCGCGTGGCTGTACCGCGACACCCTGCGCCAGGGCGGCCGGGAGGCATGGCTGCGCGTGCTGCTCCCCCTGACCGGTGGGGCGATGCTGCTGTTCGCGGCCGGGTGGACGACGGTGACGTCGTTCGCCGCCGACTACGGCGAGACGGCGTGGACCCTGCCGTTCGCCCCGCACTGGCAGGTCGGCGGGGTGTTCCTGCTCGGGGTCGGCTCGATGCTCATCGGCCTCCCGCTGATGTGGTGGTGCAAGCGCCGCGAACCCGCATTCTTCGACGGCGACACCGTCGCACGCGGACTCCCGGCCGAGGAACTCGTCGACGCGGGCCGGCACTGACCACGAGCCGAAACCCCTTCCCCCCCGAGTTCCCGGATCGGTCCGGGAACCCGGGGTCTCACGTCACCAGGCGTTCAGCGTGTTCAGGATCTGCGGGCGGGCCTTCCACAGCTCGGACTCCCAGTAAGGCCAGGAGTGGACACCGTTCGCCGGGAAGCTGTAGGTCGCCGGGACACCGAGGGTGTCCAGCCGTACCTGGAAGGCCCTGCTGTTGGCGAGCGCGAGCGCCTCGAGTCCCATCGCGTTGGCCATGTGGTAGAAGTCGATCGGCGCGCTCGGGTGGTCGAACTGGCCGGGCAGGCCGCTGGCGGCCGACACGTACAGCGACAGACCCCGCAGCTGTGGGGCGAACACGAACGGGTCGTTGCGCAGCCACGCCCTGCTCCACGGCGGGCCCCACATCGAGTCGACGTTGAAGCGGCCGGCGTCGAGCATCGCGACGCGGATCGCCTCGCGCATGCCGGGCGCCGAGATGTTCAGGTACCCGGACAGCGAGCCGGCGAACCTGAACTGGTCGCGGTGGTAGGCCGCCAGCGTCAGGGCCGCGGAGCCGCCCATCGACAGGCCGAGCACGCCGTTGTTGGAGCGCGAGACACCGCGCGTCGCCAGGTAGTCCGGGAGGTTCTTCGTCAGGAAGGTCTCCCACCGGTAGGCGGTCTGCTGCCCGTTGAAGTTCGACGGCGCCAGCCAGTCGCTGTAGAAGGAGGATTCCCCGCCCACCGGCATCACCAGCGTGACGTTGTCGTTCCCGTACTGGGCGAGGGCGTTGGTGTCGTGCGCCCAGGCGTTGTAGTCGTTGCGCGCCCGCATGCCGTCGAGCAGGTACAGCGCCGCGTTGCCGCCGCGCCTGGCCCACTGGATCTGCACCTTGATCGGGCCCATGTCCGAGGGCACCCAGACCTCTTCGTAGCCACCCCACGGCGCTCGGTGCGTGATCGGGGCGGCACCGGCGACCGCGCCGCCCGCCGTTCCGGCGATCACGCCCGCGACGACCGTCGTCGCGGCCAGCGTCCGCAACCCGCGTCCGATCCGACGGGACCATCCTGCTCTCGACATCGGCGAAAACCTTTCCCCCTCGCCGAACCGCGGACGACGGCCGCGCCCGCTCGGACGCCACCCACCACCGTTCGACGAATGTGTAGCTCGGTGTTGACCCGACCCACCGGACAGTGTTACAGGTGGGACTGGTGTTTCGCCCGAGGCGTGCCCCGATCGAGATCGGACGGTGTACTCGACCGAGACCTACCGGTATTCGCTAGAGGATCGCGACCGCGACGACCAGTCCCAGCGCCAGGTGGGCGGCGGCGACCACGAGGACCTCGGGCGTGAACCGGTCGCGGACGAGGACCTCGCCGATGTCGATGGCCGTCACCAGTTCGACGAGTCGCACGGAGATCACCTGTGCGGCTATGCCCACCAGGCCGAACACCGCGCTGTAGATCAGGCCCTCAACCAGCTTGCCGGACGAGGCGTAGATCGCCAGCACGACGATCAGCGCCATGCTGACCATGCCGGACGCGGTGACCACGGCGGCATTCGGTCGCCCCTCCCGAACCAGCGTCCGCAGGTGACCGGGGGTCGTCCAGTCGATCGCGAAGAAGCCGAGGACCATCAGGACGAGCCCGAGGATCGCGTACAGCACGATCGCCGAGACGCCCCGGCCGAGGGTGGACCAGTAGTCGCTACCGAGGGCTACCACCGCAGTGGTCATCGTGATGCTCCTTCGTCGGATCGTGAGGTGATTCGGGGTGGGTCAGGCCTGCGGGATGCGATGCGGCACGAACGCGGCACCGTCGTCGGTGACCAGTCCGGCGGTCTCGCGGATGCCGAGGCCGGCGGCCTCGTCTCCGACGATCCACGCGCCGAGCGCCGGTCGCATGCCGTCGAATTCGGGCAGGGGATCGAGCAGTTGGTAGACGAACCCCTCCTCGCCGTAGATGCCGCCGGTGGCGGTGTCCATCCCGGCGCCGACAATGGAAACGTTGGCGCCCTCACGGCCGAGCTTCGGCTTGCGCACGTACTCGGTGAGCTCGTGCGGGTCGTCGATGTACGCCGGAAGCAGGTTCGGGTGGCCCGGGTACATCTCCCACAACACCGCGAGGATCGCCTTGTTGCTCAGGATCGCCTTCCACAGCGGTTCGACCCACAGGGTTTCGGGAAGGAGTTCGACTGCGCGCCTGCCGAACTCGTCGTCGAGGATCCACTCCCACGGGTACAACTTGAACAGCGAGGAGATCGGCGCCTCCTCGAGGTCGACGAACCGGTGCAGGTCGGGGTCGAAGCCGATCTCCTCGATCGCGAGGGCGACGGTGTCCAGCCCCGCCTCCGCCGCACATTCCTGCATGTAGGCGACGGTGACGTTGTCCTCGCCGCTCAGGTCCGCGCTCGACCACGCCAGATGCAGTTCGGCACTGGGCAGTTGGCTTCGGATCTCGGCCCATCGTGCGACCAGTTTCTCGTGCAGCGAGTTCCACTGGTCGTCACCGGGATGGGTGTCGGTGAGCCAGTGCCACTGCAGGATCGACGCCTCCAGCAGCGTGGTCGGGGTGTCGGCGTTGTACTCGAGGAGCTTCGCCGGCCGCCGCGCGTCGTAGCGCAGGTCGAAGCGCCCGTACACGTGTGGGTCGCCGCGGCGCCACGACTGTGCGATCGGCTCCCACGTCCACTCCGGCAGCCCGAAGTCGCGAAAGCGTTCCGTGAGAATGACGTGGTCGACGGCCTTGAGGCACATCGAGTGCAGCAGTTCGACATCCGCTTCGAGGGCGAGGATCTCGTCCATCTCGAACTCGTAGTGGACGGACTCGTCCCAGTACGGGCGGTCGGTGCCGTCGGCCATCCGCGCCGGAGTGCCGAACACCATGCCCTGCGCGGCGACGGTTTCCTTCCAGCGCGGACGGGGGGTGCTTCGCAGTCGCCTCACGTCAGGTGCCGACGCTTCCGCTGCTCTTGCTGCCGAAGCCGCCCCGCTGGATGGTGGTGCCGGACTTGGTCTTGATGGTGGTCCCCTTCGGTGTGACCACGGTCCCGCCCGACACCTTGGTGCCGACCGGTCCCGTGCTGCCGCCGTAGTAGTAGCGATAGGTGGACCCGGCGTAGATGAAGACCCCGCCCGCCCCGGGAGTACCGGTGGTGCAGTAGGACTCGTCGACCACGACCTCGGTGTCGGGGTCGATGCAGGTGGCCTCGACCTCGTCCGAGGACAACACCGAGTAGCCGAGGGCGACCAGGCCGACGACCCCGACGACGGCGACGCCACCGATCATGGCCTTGCGCCGGGTTCGCCGCTTCGCCTCGTCCTTGGCGGCCTGCTCGGCGGCGAGACGCTCCTCCTCCTCGCGGGTGCGGCGCGCCTTGTCCCGGGCGCGCGCCTCTGCAACGGTCGGCGGTCGAGGAGTGGTCTTGCCGGGTTCCTGGCGGCGGATACGTCCGGCCGCAGGACGGATCTCGTCACCTTCGGCCGGAGGACGGATCTCGTCACCGCCGGCCGGAGGACGGACCTCGTCACCGCCGGCCGGAGGACGGACGTCGTCACCACCCGACCGGGGCTGCGATCCGCCCGAGCCGGACTCACCTGCGGCGCCGGCATCCGGGTGCTGTTCCTCGGGTCCCATCGGCCCCTCCCCCCTGTGTGTCGACACTCGCACCGACCCTAGGTCACGTCGTACAGATCCCCGCGCGGCACCCCCACCCTCTGGACGGGGTCAGCGCTCGACGAATCCGACCAGGTTCCCGGCCGCATCCGACCAGCTCTCGACGACGAGGTCGACGACGCCGGGGGTCGATCCGGATCTGAGCAGGTCCAGCAGCCTTTCGCACTCCGGGCGTGGTCCTTCGGCAATCACCAGGACGCGACCGTCGGGTCGGTTGGTTGCGTGCCCGACCAGGCCGAGTTCCAGTGCCCGCGAACGGGTCCACCACCGGAAGCCGACGCCCTGCACGGTGCCGTGCACCCACGCGGTCAACCGAACCCGTTGCGCGTCCACTGCGGCCACGGTCAGTTCGTCGGTGGCGTGAGGCGGTGCACCGTGCCGTCGAAACCGGTCGTGTACAGCGACGCCGCGTCCCACCCGGGTCCGGCGCCGAACCGGACCGAGGACGTCAGCGGCAGACCTGACGCGATCTCGCAGCTGTCGCCGGTCGCGGGGTCGAGGCGCACGACTTTGCCTGCGCCGTTGAGAGCCATGTACACCCGGCCGTCGGCGTCGACGGTCAGGTCGTCTCCGGCGTTCGTCTGACCGTTCCCGGGGAGGGAGACGGTCGTGATGTCGCCGTCGAGGTCCGCCGCGTCGAGGATGCGCACCTCGGTGGTCTTCTCGAAGGTGTTGCCGATGTACACGCGCGAGCCCGAGGTGAAAATGCCGTTGGCCGAACCGATGTCGCTGCGCACGGTCTCGGACTTGTCCGTGCTCCCGGCGGGGACGCGGGTCAGCCCCGGGTCCCGGCCCAGCGCGTGGGTCACCAGCAGGTCGCCGCTCTCGAGCCGGGTGAGACCGTTCGGCATCGTCAGCCCGCTGGCCAGTGTGGTGCGGTCCCCGCCGTCGCGGCGGACCGACTCGACGGTGCCGTTGGTGCCGTTGTACAGACCGGCCATCACGTTGTTGCCGGTGGTGAACACCACGCGGTCGTCGTCCACGACGATGCCGCCGGGAGAGGGCACTCCGGACACCAGCGTGCCCTTCTCGCCGCTGGGAGTCAGGGTGCGGATGGCGCCTTCGCCGAGGGCCGGGCTCTCCGAGAGCAGCAGGCCGCCGTCTCCGTCGAACGCGAGGTTCTCGAGCACACCGAATCCGCTCGCGACGGTGCTGACCCGCCACGTCGTGCACGCGGGCGGCGCGACCGGTGTTGTCGTCGGCGCGGTGGTGGTGGTCGCCACGGCAGACATCGGCGCGGCGGGGGCCGCGGACGACGCGGGTGCGGCGGTGGTGGTCGGGGCGGCGCCGGTCGTCTGCTCCGCGCCGGGCAGCGCAGGAAGGGCGGGCAGCGACGGGACCGGCAGCGGCGGCAGTGTCGGAATCTGTACCGGGAGCTCGGCAGCCGGAAGCGGGGGCACCGGCAGGGTGCTCGTGGGCGCGGTGCTCGTGGGCGCGACCGAGCTGGGCTGAGCGGCGGCGAGTGGTGCACCGGCGACCACGCCGGCAGCCACCACGGCGCCGACCATCGCAACGCGGGACAGAGTCATGGCGCCTATCAGATCACGAATCGGTTTCAATCGAAAGCCGAACGACAGTGCCGCTTTTGAGGGTACGACCGACCGTGCACACCTTGTCGATCGACTTCTCGACCACCGTGATCAGCCGCTGTTGTGCGTCCGCGTCGAGTTCGCTGAGATCTAGCTCGAGCACCTCCTCCAGGAGGGGGTAGACCTCGTTCTCGCGGTCGGCCGCGCCGGAGACCCGCACGGTGGCGTCGTAGTCGTCGCCGAGGCGCCGCGACAGCGGAAGGTCCGAACTCATTCCGCTGCAGGCCGCGAGCGCGATCTTGAGCAGCTCGCCCGGGGTGAACACGCCTTCGACGGACTCCGACCCGATCAGCACCTCGGCCCCGCGGGAGCTGCGGCCCGTGTAGCGGCGGGTGCCGGTTCGCTCGACCCACAGCTCGGTCGTGGCGTGGCTGTTCTCGGGGCTCTGATCAGTCATGGCCCAATCCTGCCATTGCCGCCGCGACCGGCGGTCGTGCACCCGTCCGCAACGTCACTCCTGGAAGCGGTATCCCATCCCGGCCTCGGTGATGAGATGTCGCGGCCTCGAGGGGTCGTCCTCGAGTTTGCGGCGAAGTTGCGCGAGATACACCCGGAGGTAGTGGGTCTCGGTGGCGTACGCCGGTCCCCACACCTCCCGGAGCAGTTCCTTCTGCCCCACGAGCTTGCCCTTGTTGCGCACCAGCATTTCCAGCATGCCCCACTCGGTGGGGGTCAGATGGACCTCCGCGTCCGCCTTCGTCACCTTCTTCGCGGCGAGGTCGACGGTGAACGAATCGGTCACCACCACCGGGTCGTTGGCGTCCGAGGCGGCCGCCCCGCGCCGGACCGCCGCCCGAAGGCGGGCGAGGAACTCGTCCATGCCGAACGGCTTGGTGACGTAGTCGTCGGCGCCGGCGTCGAGTGCGGCGACCTTGTCCGACGAGTCGGTACGCGCGGACAGCACGATCACCGGCACCGTGGACCAACCGCGCAGCCCGGCAAGGACTTCGATGCCGTCCATGTCGGGGAGGCCGAGGTCCAGCACGATCACGTCGGGATGCCGCTCGGCGGCCGCCCGTAACGCGGCGGCGCCGTTGGCCGCGGTCGTCACGTCGTATCCGCGGACACTCAGGTTGATCCGCAGCGCGCGAAGGATCTGCGGTTCGTCGTCGATCACCAATATCCGCGTCATGCGGCGAGCCTTTCCGTCACTCAGTCAGCCTTTCCGATTCCGGCCAGATCCACCACCATGGTCAGTCCCCCGCCCGGTGTGTCGGTGGCGCCGACGGTGCCACCCATCGCGTCGACGAAGCCGCGCACCACCGACAGCCCGAGCCCGACGCCGGTCGTGGTGTCCCGGTCGCCGAGTCGCTGGAACGAGTCGAACATCTGCTCTTCGGCCCCGCGAGGGATGCCCGGGCCGGAATCCGTGACGGTGATCAGCACCCGATCCTTCACCGCCCCGGCGCCGATCCGCACCACTCCCTCCGGGGCGTACCGCAGTGCGTTGTCCACCAGGTTCGCCACCACGCGTTCGAGGAGTCCGCTGTCGGCGAGGACGGCGTGACCACCCACGTCCACCTGGACCCGGTCCCGCAGTGCCCGTGCGGAGCCCGCCGTGGCGCCGACACCGACACCGACGAGCGCCCGGTGTACCACTTCGTCGAGGTACACCGGCCGCAGGGCGGGCCGGACGACACCTGCGGCGAGCCGCGAGGAGTCGAGAAGATTGCCGACCAAGTTCGTCAGCTGGTCGGTCGACTCCTCCACCGTGGCAAGCAGTTCCGCGGTGTCCTCGGGCGAGAACTCGACGTCGTCGCTGCGCAGGCTCGACACGGCCGCCTTGACCGCGGCCAGCGGGGTGCGCAGGTCGTGGCTGACCGCGGACAGCAGGGCCCGCCGGAGCCGGTCGGCCTCGGCGAGTGCCCGCGCCTGCATGGCCTCCGCCGCCAACTGTTCCTGCCGGATCAGCCCGACGGCCTGATTCGCGACCGCGGTGAGTACCCGCCGGTCCCGCGCCGCCACGTCGGATCCGCTCAGCGCCAACGCGTAATCGGTATCGCCCGCCTCGCACACCGTGTCCGCGGCGTCGAGCGTGCGCGGCGGGTCCTCCCCGACCGCGCTGACCACCCCGCCCTCCCGATGGATGACGCTGACGGCCCGCTGTCCGTAGGTTTCCCGGACCTTGTCCAGGAGCGCGGGTAGGTCCGCACCGCGGAGCACCGATCCCGCGAACAATGCGAGCAGCTCGGCTTCCTGGGACGCCCGGCGGGCCTCCCTCGCGCGTTTGGCGGCCGCGTCGACGAGCACCGCGACCGCGACCGCGACGACAAGCAGCACCACGGTGGTGATGAAGTTGTCCGGCTCGGCGATCGTGAAACTGCGCAGCGGCGGCGTGAAGAAGTAGTTGAGGAGCAGCCCGGAGATCAGCGCCGACAGCACCGCCGGCGCCACCCCGCCGAGCAGCGCCACGATCAGCACCACGACGAAGAACAGCGCGCTCTCGCCGCCGACGTCGTATCTGGCATTGATCGCCCACATCAGCAGCGCGGCGAACGACGGCACCAGCAGCGCCGCGATCCACGACACCGCGCGGCGGGGCCGGGACCCGGTGGGTAGCCACCGGCGGGGCGGCTTCGTCTCGCCGTGAGTGACCATGTGCACGTCGATGCCGCCGGACTGCTGCACGACGGTCGCGCCGATGCCCTCGTCGAAGATGCGCGCCCACCGGGACCGGCGTGAGGTGCCGAGCACCAACTGGGTTGCGTTCGCCGAGCGGGCGAAATCCAGCAGTGTCGCCGGGACGTCGTCGCCGACGACGCTGTGCAGGCTGGCGCCGACGCTCGCCGCGAGCTTGCGCACCTTCCCCATCTCCGGCGCCGACACCCCGGCCAACCCGTCGCCACGGACCACGTGCACGACCATCAGTTCGGCGCTGGCCTTCGACGCGATCCGGCTCGCCCGCCGGATCAGCGTCTCGGACTCCGGGCCACCGGTGACCGCGACGACCACCCGCTCCCGCGCCTCCCAGGTGTCGGTGATCGCGTTCTCGGCGCGGTACTTCGCCAGCGCCGCGTCCACCTGGTCGGCCACCCACAGCAACGCCAGTTCCCGCAGCGCGGTGAGGTTCCCCCGCCGGAAATAGTTGCTCAGCGCGGCGTCGACCTTCTCCGCCGCATAGACGTTTCCGTGGGAGAGCCTGCGCCGCAACGCCTCCGGGGTGATGTCCACCAACTCGACCTGGGTGGCCGAACGCACCACCTCGTCGGGCAGCGTCTCCCGCTGCACCACCCCGGTGATCTGCTGGACGACATCGTTCAGCGATTCGAGGTGTTGCACGTTCACCGTGGACAGCACGTCGATGCCCGCGGCGAGCAATTCCTCGACGTCCTGCCAGCGCTTCTCGTTCCGGCTGCCCGGGGTGTTGGTGTGGGCGAGCTCGTCCACGAGGACGAGGGCGGGCCGCCGACGCAGGACCGCATCGACGTCCAGCTCCCCCATCCGTGTGCCCCGGTACTCGATGATCTTCGGTGGGATCACCTCGAGATCACCGATCTGCGCGGCGGTGCGGGCGCGGCCGTGCGTCTCCACCACGGCCGCGACCACATCGGTGCCCCGCTCGCGTCGCCGGTGTGCCTCACCGAGCATCGCGTAGGTCTTGCCGACGCCCGGCGCTGCGCCCAGGTAGATGCGCAGTTCGCCGCGCTTGCGGGCGGTGTCGCTGCCGCTCGTCGCAGACCGCGGCACGGGTTCGATACCACTCACCCCGCCATCATCCACCCGCGGTCGCACAATCCGGTGCCGTGAGCCCGAGCGCGAGGTTCAGTTCGAGCACGTTCACCCGCTCCGCGCCGAGGAAGCCGAACTGGCGGCCGTCGGTGTGCGCGTCGACGAGGGCACGCACCCTGTCCTCGCTCAACCCGTTGACCTCGGCGACGCGGCGCACCTGCAGCTCCGCGTACGCGGGGCTGATGTGCGGGTCGACACCGGAACCGGACCCCGTCAGCGCGTCGACCGGTACCCGATCCGGCGACACGCCCTCGCGGTCGGCGATCGCCGTGCGCCGGGCATCGACGAAACCGGCCAGGATCTCGCTGCTTGGCCCCTGATTGGTGGGTAGGGCGACGGCGGGGTCACCGGGCGCGAACGGGTCGTCGTCGGAGACGGACCCGGTCACCCGGGGATGGAAGAACCGGTCCGGCTCCCCGGCGGACACCTGCGGGTCGATGCCGATCCACCGGCTGCCGACCACACACCCGGTGGCGTCGCGGACGGGTGAGCCCTCAGCCGATCCGGACGACAGGCGCCCGATCCCCCACACGGCGGCGGGGTACGCAATGCCGAGTACCACGGTCAATGCGAGCAGGACGGCAAGTCCCGCTCCGACCTGACGCAGAAATCCGATCGTGAATCGCATGGTCACTCACCCAATCCCGGGGATCAGTCGGACGACGAGGTCGATCAGCCAGATGCCGATGAACGGCGTGACGACACCGCCGATTCCGTACACCAACAGGTTCCGTCCGAGCAGCTTCGAGGCGGTCGCCGGCCGGTAGCGGACACCCTTGAGCGCCAACGGGATCAACGCGATGATGACCAGCGCGTTGAACACCACCGCGGACACGATCGCCGACTCCGGCGTGGCCAGACGCATGATGTTCAGCGTGTCCAGCTGCGGATAGATCACGCTGAAGAGCGCGGGGAGGATCGCGAAGTACTTCGCCAGGTCGTTGGCCAGCGAGAAGGTGGTCAACGCGCCGCGGGTGATCAGCAACTGCTTGCCGATCTCGACCACCTCGATCAGCTTGGTGGGGTCCGAGTCGAGATCCACCATGTTCCCCGCCTCCTTGGCGGCGGAGGTTCCGGTGTTCATCGCGACCCCGACATCGGCCTGCGCGAGCGCGGGCGCGTCGTTGGTGCCGTCGCCGGTCATCGCGACCAGCCGGCCACCACTCTGCTCGCGGCGGATCAGCGCGAGCTTGTCCTCCGGGGTGGCCTCGGCCATGAAGTCGTCGACCCCGGCCTCCGCCGCGATCGCCTTGGCGGTCAACGGGTTGTCGCCGGTGACCATCACCGTCCTGATGCCCATCGCCCGGAGTTCGGCGAACCGCTGTGCGATACCGGGCTTCACGACGTCGGCGAGCTTGATCACGCCGAGCACCCGCACCCCGTCCGGCGACGCGTCGGCCACCACCAGCGGGGTGCCACCGCCTGCGGCGATGTCGCCAACCGTGTCGGTGACTGCGACGTCGGCGGCTCCGCCCTGCGCGCTCACCCACCCGAGGACGGCGTCGCCGGCACCCTTACGGATCTGCCGGACCTCATCCGTGTCGGCCCGCATGTCGAGCCCACTCATCCGGGTCTGCGCGGTGAACGGCACGAACTCCGCCGCCTTCTCGGCCTCGGTCGGGTCCGCGGACAGGCCGAACTCGGTGGCGCACAACTCGACGATGCTGCGCCCCTCCGGGGTGCCGTCGGCCAGACTGGACAGCCGCGCCGCGGCCGCGAGGTCGACGGCGTCGACGCCCGGTGCCGGGTACAGGGCGGTGGCACGACGGTTGCCGAAGGTGATGGTGCCGGTCTTGTCCATCAGGAGGGTGTCGATGTCGCCTGCGGCCTCGACCGCCCGGCCGGACATCGCCAGCACGTTGCGCTGGACCAGCCGGTCCATGCCTGCGATGCCGATCGCCGAGAGCAACGCGCCGATGGTGGTCGGGATCAGGCACACCAGCAGGGCGATCAGCTTGATCGGGTCCTGCTCGTGGCCCGCGTACAGACCCATCGGCCCGATCGCGACGACGGCGAGCAGGAAGATGATCGTCAGCGACGCGAGCAGGATGTTCAGCGCGATCTCGTTGGGTGTCTTCTGCCGGGCCGCGCCCTCGACGAGAGCGATCATCCGGTCCACGAAGGACTGCCCGGGGGCGGCGGTGATCTCGACGACGATCCGGTCGGACAGCACCACGGTGCCGCCGGTGACGGCACAGCGGTCGCCGCCGGACTCGCGGACCACGGGCGCGGACTCACCGGTGATCGCGGACTCGTCGACGGTGGCGATGCCCTCGACGACGTCGCCGTCACCGGGGATCACCTCACCGGCGACGACGACCACCCGGTCCCCCACCCGCAGATCGGTCCCCGGGATCGACTCGATCGACCCACTGTCGGTGATCCGGTGGGCGGTGGTGTCCTGTTTGACCTTTCGCAGGCTGGCGGCCTGCGCCTTTCCGCGGCCCTCGGCGACGGATTCGGCGAGGTTCGCGAACAGGACGGTGAACCACAACCAGCCGGCGACCACCCACGCGAACACGGACGGGTCGGCGAGCGCCATCACCGTCGTCACCACCGAGCCGACGAACACCACGAACATGACGGGATTGCGGGCCAGGTGGCGGGGGTCGAGCTTGCGGACCGCGCCCGGCAGCGCGGTCACCATCTGCCGGGGGTCGAACAGGCCGGCCTTGACCGGCGTGGAATCCGGACCACCGTCGGGTCCGGGGAACGTCCGGGGACGTTCCTGGATCTTCACGCTCATTGCAGAGCCTCCGCGATCGGGCCCAGCGCCAGGGCCGGGAAGAAGGTGAGTGCAGCCACCAGAACGACGGTGCCGGTGAGCAGTCCGGCGAACATCGGTCCGGAGGTGGGCAGTGTGCCCGCGTTGGGTTCGGAACGCTTCTGTGCGGCAAGCGATCCGGCCAGAGCCAGGACGAAGAGGATCGGCAGGAACCGGCCGAGCAGCATGCAGACCCCGAGCGAGGACTGGAACCAGTCGCTGGTCACGGTGAGCCCGCCGAAGGCGCTGCCGTTGTTGTTCGACGCCGACGCGAAGGCGTAGAGCACCTCGCTGAAGCCGTGGATTGCCTGCGGGGTGCCGGGATCCCCGGAATTGCCGAGGTATCCGATGGTCGAGCCGAGGATCACCGTGATCGAGGTGCCGATCAGCACCAGGGCCGGCATCACCAGCACCGACAGTGCGGCGAGGGTGATCTCCCGCCTGCCGAGCTTCTTGCCGAGGTACTCGGGGGTGCGACCGACGAGCAGTCCGCCGACGAACACGGCGATGATCGCCAGGACGAGGATGCCGTACAGGCCGGTGCCGACACCGCCGGGGGCGATCTCGCCGAGCAGCATGTTCAGCAGAACCGCACCGCCTCCGAGCGGCGACATGCTGTCGTGCGCGGAGTTGACCGCGCCGGTGGATGTTCCGGTCGTGGTGACCGCGAACAGCGCGCTGCCGGGGATCCCGAACCGGACCTCCTTGCCCTCCATCATCGCGCCGGCCGCGGTCGCGGCCACGCCGCGCGTGCCGGACTCGGCGGCCAGCGTCACCGCGAGCAGGCCGCCCCACAGCACGCCCATCACCGCGAGCAGGGTCAGTCCCTGCTTCCGGTCGCCGACCATGGTGCCGAAGGTCCGGGTCAGGCACACCGGGATCAGCAGGATCGCGAGGATCTCGACGATGTTGGTGACCGGGGTCGGGTTCTCGTACGGGTGCGCGGAGTTCGCGGCGAGAATGCCGCCGCCGTTGGTGCCGAGTTCCTTGATCGCCTCCTGCGAGGCCACCGGCGCGAGGGCGTTGGTGACGACGTTCCCGTCCAGTCCGGTGGACTCGAATCCGGTCCGGAAGGACTGGATCACGCCCTGACTCAACAGGATCAGCGCGATGACGAACGAGATCGGCAGCAGGATCCGCAGGCAGCCCCGGGTCAGGTCGACCCAGAAGTTGCCGATCTCGCCGCCCCGGGACACCCGGACGAAGCCGCGGATCAGGGCGACCGCGACGGCCATGCCGACCCCGGCGGACACGAAGTTCTGCACCGCCAGCCCGAGCGGCTGGGTGAGGTTGCTCATCGTGGTCTCGGGCGCGTAGGACTGCCAGTTGGTGTTCGCCACGAACGAGGCCGCCGTGTTGAACGCGACCGCGGGGCTGACCCCCTCGAGTCCGCCGCTCAGCGGTAGCACGCCCTGGATGCGCTGCAGGAAGTACAGGAAGAGCACGCTCGCGGCGGAGAAGCCGAGGAGCGAACCGGCGTAGCCGTACCAGGTCTGCTCTGAGCGGGCATTGATCCGGCAGAGCCGGTAGAGGACCGTCTCGATCCGCAGGTCGCGGGATCTCAGGTTTGCATCGGTGGTGTAGACCTTGGCCATGTAGTCACCGACGGGGACGTATGCGATCGCGAGCACGCCGACGACGAACGCGATCTGCAGTCCCGCTGCGAGTGCGGGATTCACAGGTCTAGAACCTTTCGGGGTCGACGAGCGCGACGAGCAGGTAGAGCACCAGGGCGGCCGCGAGCACGATCAGCACCACGCTCAGCACGCCCGCGGCCGTCACCGGTTCGCCTTCATCTGCAGCCCGCGCAGCACGGCCGCGCAGACGGCGAAGGTGCCGATGATCAGCATCACGTAGGCCAGATCAGCCATCACGCATTCCTCTTCACACTGCAAAAGGGCCGCCGTCCGTCGGCGCGCCCGACCCGTTCAAGGGCCACAGTGCAGAGTGCTCCCGGAATTGCCTGATTTCCTCGCCCCTGACGAGTCGCTGACACCGCGACCAGGAGACGTTTACGCGATCCTTACGTCCTCCCCGGCCCGTGCGCGATTTTCACCCCGACGGCCGTTCACTCACGGGCGGCGCGGCCGCGGACGAGCCTGTGGACGGACGGCGGTACGGTCGCGTCGTCGCCGACCCAGGGCGCCCGGATCGGGGCGTCCGCGACCGTGCGCAGCGGCACCACGCCGGCCCAGGTGTCCGGATCCGCGTCGCCTTCGCTCGGGGGCGCGGACCGCACCTTGACCGTCCATTTCCCGTTCTCGATCGGCAGCGCGATCGTCAGTGTCGCGGCGAGCTCCTTCCGCGTCGACGGCCGCACCTCGCCGCTGCGACCCGGGATCAGCGCATCCGACAGGGCGATCAGGGCGGCTTCCGCGTCGTCGGTCCCGACCGGGACGAGTCGGCCGCGCACCACGGCGGACCGGTAGTTGGCGGACGAGTTGAACAGGTTGTCGGCCAGGACGATTCCGTCGAGGTGCGTCACGCACAGTGACGCCGGGGCGCCCGCCGCGACGTGGCGCAGTGCCCCGGCGCCGGTGGATCCGTGCAGCAGGATCCGGTCGCCGGTCCGGGCGTAGAGCATCGGCACCACCCAGGGAAGTCCGTCGACGACGGTGGCGAGCGTGCCGAATGCAGAGGCGTCCAGGACCGCGTCGAGGTCGGCGCGGTCGGCGCTCGCGCGTTCGGGCAGTCTGCGGATACGCGAGAGTTCGAGGTCGGTCGTCATGCCTCCACTGTCGCCCGATACCGGTCCGCGCTCCAGATCCAGTTCTGCGGATATTCGCAGACCAGTATCCTGCGGGAGTGAGCCGGACAGCGACGCCCTCGACACTGCACCTCACACTGGAGGACAGCGGCGAACCGCTCCGCCGCCGCATCGCCGGTGCCGTGGTCACCGCGTTGCGCAGCGGCACGCTCGGGCCAGGGGACCTGCTGCCGTCGAGCCGAGCGCTCGCCGCCGAACTCGGTGTCTCGCGCACGGTCGTCGTCGACGCCTACGACGAACTGGCCGCCGCGGGCTTCGTCGACACCCGCGCGGGATCCGGAACCCGCGTCGCCGCGGGCGCGGACGCCGCCGCCCGCGCCGGCGTCACCCCGCACGTCACCGGCGGGGCCGCGCGGGAATCCGCTCCGCGCACCGGACTCCCCCACACGATGCTCGACCTGTCCCCCGGCTACCCCGACACCGCCCTGGTCTCGTCCCGCGACTGGAAGGCGGCGTGGCGTGCGGCCGCAGCCGCTCCGGTTCCGAACGGCGTACCCGGGCCGAACTCGAATCGACGGCTCCGCGAGGCACTCTCGGGGCACCTCCGCCGCACCAGGGGCATCGCGGCGAGTGCCGACGAGATCGTCGTGGTACCCGGCGTCGCCGCCGCGCTGCGAACTCTGGTCACCGCGGCCGGCCTCGCGGGACGGCAGGTCGCGTTCGAGGATCCCGGATACACGAAGGCTAGGCTGGCAATCGAGGCGGCGGGCTGCCGCATCCGGCCGGTACCGGTTGATGCCGACGGACTCGACCCGGAGACGATCCGCGCGGCGGATGTGGCGGTGTATTGCACTCCCGCGCACCAGTACCCGCTGGGTGCCCGGATGCCTGCGACACGGCGTGCGGCGCTGGTGTCCGACGCGGCCGAGGCCGGGCGACTGCTCATCGAGGACGACTACGACGGCGAGTTCCGGTACGGCGTGGCGACATTGCCCGCCCTGCGCGCGATCGAGGGCGGACATGACCACGTCGCCTATGTCGGAACGGCATCGAAGATCCTCACGCCGTCGGTGCGCCTGGCGTGGCTCGTCCCGCCCGCAAGGCTGCTGCCCCGGATCCACGAGGCACTGGCGGTCAGCGGCGAGGCGGTCTGCGCGATCACCGCGGACGCGTTCGCCGGATTCATCGAATCCGGTGCGCTCACCCGGCATCTCGCCCGGTCGTCGCGGACCTACGCGGCGCGCAGGCACGCGTTCGTCGAGGCGCTGCGCGCGTACCTGCCGGACGTGCACCCACTCGGCGTCGAGGCGGGACTGCACGTCGCACTGCGGTTGCCCGACGTGGCGGACGACGGCGCCGTCGCCGAGGCGATCGCGCGGCGAGGTCTCGCGGTTCGGGCGCTTGCCGCGTACCGGGTGGACACCACCGGCCCCCGAGGGTTGCTGTGCGGCTACGCGCGGCTACCGGAATCGCGCGCCGACGATGCCGCGGCGGTGATCGCGGATGTCATCCGCGCACGGACCGCGGGCGCGGCTGACATTTCGGGCAGCTGTACGACGAGCGGTTCATGAACTTCTCCCGCCGGATCGGCGCCCCGCACCGCGGGCAGGGCTCGTCCTCGCGACCGTAGGCGGACAGCGAACGATCGAAGTAACCGGATTCGCCGTTGACGTTGACGTACAGGGCGTCGAAGGACGTGCCGCCCTGCGCGAGGGCCTCGGACATCACCTCGGTGACCGAGTCGAGCAGGGACCGCACCTGGGGTCGGGTCAGCCGGTCCGAGGGTCGATTGCCGTGAATCCCGCTGCGCCACAACGCCTCGTCGGCGTAGATGTTGCCGACCCCGGACAGCACGGTCTGGTCGAGGAGCACCCGTTTGATCTCGGAGCGTTTGCCCCGGATGGCCGCGATCGCGGCGTCCGGGTCGAAGAGCGGGTCCAGGGGGTCGCGAGCGATGTGTGCGACCGGTTCCGGGACGGCGGTGCCCGCGACCTCCACGAGCGGCGCCAGCGCCCAGCCCCCGAACGTGCGCTGATCGACGAACCGCAACTGCCGGCCGCTGTCGAGTTCCGCGAGGATCCGCAGGTGCTTCTCGCGCGCGACCTCCGGCGACTGCACGAGCATCTGCCCGCTCATCCCCAGATGCACGACCACGGCGAGGTCCCCCGGGTCGACCTCGAGCCACAGGTACTTGCCGCGACGACGCGCGGCGGTGACGGAGAGCCCGGTCAGCCGGGCGACGAGGTCGGGTCCGCCGGGCAGGTGCCGGCGAACCGCCCTGGGGTGCAACACCTCTACGGAGTCGACGCGGGAACCTACGACGTGGGCATCGAGCCCACGACGCACCACCTCGACCTCGGGCAGCTCCGGCACGGGGCTACTCGCTCGCGTCGGAGTCGCCGCCGGAGGAGTCCGACTGCACGTCCGTCAGCGCCTTCCAGGCAGTGCTGGCGGCCTTCTGCTCGGCTTCCTTCTTCGACCGGCCGATACCGACACCGAGAGGCGCACCGGCGACGAGGACCGTCGCGGTGAACTCCTTGTCGTGATCGGGCCCGGTGGAGGTGATCTCGTAGGTGGGTACACCGTCACCGCGTTCGGCGGTCAGTTCCTGGAGGCTGGTCTTCCAGTCCAGGCCGGCGCCGAGCTTCGGTCCCCGCTCGAGCAGGTCCGCGAACAGGGTCAGGACGACGGTGCGGGCGGTGTCGATGCCGTGCTGCAGGTGCACGGCGCCGAGCAGCGACTCCATACCGTCGGCGAGAATGCTGGCCTTGTCCCGGCCGCCGGTCATCTCCTCGCCCTTGCCGAGCAGGAGATGGGCACCGAGACCGCCCTCGCCGAGACCGCGCGCGACCTCCGCCAGGGCGTGCATGTTCACGATGCTCGCGCGGATCTTCGCCAGCTCACCCTCGGACTTGTCCGGGTGCGCTGTGTACAGACGCTCGGTGACGGAGAGTCCGAGGACGGAGTCGCCCAGGAACTCGAGCCGTTCGTTCGTCGGCAGGCCACCGTTCTCGTACGCGTACGACCGGTGGGTCAGCGCGAGCGTCAGGAGTGGTTCGGCCAACTCAACGCCAAGAGCGGCGAGGAGGGAAGCATGCTGTCCCTCCTCGCCGCCGGCGGGAGCTGTAGGGCTCGTACTGCGTGTCACTGCGACTAGACCGCAGCGGTGACCTGACGACCCTTGTAGGTGCCGCAGGACGGGCACGCGATGTGGGGAAGGGTCTTCTCGCCGCAGGCGCGGTTCGGGCAGGTGATGAGGGTGGGCGCAGTGGTCTTCCACTGGCTGCGCCGCGACCGGGTGTTGGATCGCGACATTCTGCGCTTGGGGACAGCCACTTCTACTTCTCCTCGGCTTCGGTGTTCACACGACTCGTGCTGGACTCTGCATCGGCATCGACACCGTCGGCGTCAACCAACTTCCCCGCGAGGGCAGCCCAGCGAGGATCCAGTATCTCATGCCCATGCCCGGATTCTGCAATCGCCAGGCGAATCCCACATTCGGGACACAGTCCCTGGCAATCTTCGCTGCACAAGGGCTGCAGCGGAAGTTCGAGCCCGGCGGCATCGACGACGACCGGCTCCAGGTCGATCAGGTCGTCGACGATCCGATAGACCTCGTCCTCTTCGGTGGTCTCCTCGGTGACGCTGTCCGGGTACGCGAACAGTTCGGTCAGGTAGAGGTAGAGCTCGCCGTCGAACGGTTCGAGGCAGCGCGAGCACTCCCCCTTCGTCGCGGCGCGCACGGTACCGGTGACCAGCACACCCTCGGAGACGGACTCGAGCCGCAGATCGAGTTCGACGTCGGCACCCTCCGGTACCGCGATCAGGTCGAGACCGATCCTCGCCGGCGCGGGCAGCGTCCGGGTGAGCGTCGTCATCGACCCGGGTCGGCGACCGAGCTTGCGGGTGTCCAGCACGAAGCCACCGTCATGCGGACGGGGCGCGGTGGAGCTGTGGGAGGACACGCGAAGCACTCTTTCGTCGAGATGGACAGGTCGTCGAGGCGGACAAGGCCCGCAACGGGCAACCACCCCAGGGTACGCGATGTCCACGCGCACACGAAACCGTGCCCCCACGGGGGCGGCACGGTTCGACCTGCGCCGTCCCGCGACCGGGAGCATGATGTCACCAGCGATTCATCCGAGCCGCGCGGCGAGGGCGCAGTCGACCGGTCCCGACGCGGGTCCCGGCAGACGGTCCCCCACCGGGCCGACGAGGTCGAGGGGTGTTCGGTGGGAAAGAAGCACGGCGGCAAGCACGGTGACAACCACGGTGGCGGCGGCAAGAAGCACGACGGGACCCCGGACTCCAACGGCGACGAGCTCCTCGCGCCGGGCGCCGAGCCGCCACCCGACCGGATGAAGTACAAGGAGTATCGCCGCCTGCTCGTGCCGCTCCAGGCCGAGCTCGTCGCGATGCAGGAATGGGTCAGGACCTCGGGCGCCAAGATCTGCATCGTGTTCGAGGGCCGGGACACCGCGGGCAAGGGTGGGGTCATCAAGGCCATCACCGAACGGGTCAGCCCCCGGGTCTTCCGTGTCATCGCGCTGCCCGCCCCCACCGAACGCGAGAAATCGCAGATGTACATCCAGCGATATGTGCCGCACCTGCCCGCGGCCGGTGAGGTGATCATCTTCGATCGCAGCTGGTACAACCGCGCGGGGGTCGAGCGGGTGATGGGCTTCTGCACCGAGGACCAGTCGCTTCAGTTCCTCGAGGCCATACCAGCGGTCGAGCGCACCATCGTCGAATCCGGCGTGATCCTGCTCAAGTACTGGCTCGAGATCAGCGAGGAGGAGCAGACCCTGCGGCTGCAGAGTCGCATCGACGATCCACGCAAGATCTGGAAGCTCTCCGACCTCGACCTCGAGTCGTACACCCGCTGGTACGACTACTCGCGGGCCCGCGACGACATGTTCCGGCTCACGGACACCGGGTGGGCGCCGTGGTTCCTGGTCAACACGGACGACAAGAAGCGGGGCCGGCTCAACGTGATCAGCCACCTGCTCGACCAGGTGCCCTACGAAACGCCGGAGCATCGCGACGTCGAGTTGCCGCCGCGGCAGTCCCCACACGGTTATCAGCCCACCCACCAGCCGCTGCACTGGATTCCCACCCCGTACTGAGGAGTCCCATGTCCACCACCGAGCACCACTCCGCTCCCCAGGCCGCCGTCGTCACCCCGCCTTCGCCGCCGTGGCACACGCAGGAGGCCGATGCCGTCGTCACGGCGCTGTCGTCCGACCTGCGGTCGGGACTGACGACGGCCGACGCGACGGAACGCACCCAGCGCTACGGCGTCAACGAGATCGCCGCCGAACCCTCCCCCTCCCTGTGGGCGACCGCGCTGAGGCAGCTGCGGGACCCGATGAACCTGATGCTGGTCGCGGTGGCCGTCGTCAGCATCGTCATCGGCGAGATTCCGACGGCGATCGTCGTCGCCGCACTGGTAGTCCTGAACGTGGTCCTGGGCACGCAGCAGGAACTCAAGGCCCGCGCCAGCGTGGACGCGCTGGCGAAGATGCAGACCCCGCAGGCGCGGGTCGTCCGCGACGGGACGCTCGTCGAACTCGATGCGACCGCACTGGTGCCGGGCGACATCGTCGAGCTCGAGGCCGGTGACATCGTGCCGGCGGACGGGCGGCTGATCCGGTCGGCGACCCTGGAAACCCAGGAAGCCGCGCTGACCGGCGAGAGCGCCCCCATCGGAAAGGATCCCGCGAGACTGCCCGACGCCGACATGCCCCTCGGTGACCGCAGCAACATGGTTTTCCAGAACACCTCGGTCACCCGCGGCACCGCCACCCTGGTGGTCACCGACACCGGGATGCACACCGAGATGGGCCGGATCGCCTCGATGCTCTCGGCAGTGGCGCCGAGCAAGTCACCGTTGCAGCGCGAACTGGACTCGCTGACCAAGGTCCTCGGCCTGATCGCGTGGATCGCGGTGGCGATCATCGTCGTCATCGGAGTGGTCCGAGGACAGAGTGTCACGACGGTGCTGCTGCTCGGCATCTCGATGGGCGTCTCCGCGATCCCGACCGGTCTGCCCACCTTCGTCCAGGCGATGCTCGCGTACGGGGCACGTCAACTGGCCGAGGCGAAGGCCGTCGTGAAGAACCTGACCGACGTCGAGACGCTCGGCGCGACCAGCGCGATCAACTCGGACAAGACCGGCACCCTGACGATGAACCAGATGACGGTGCGGTCGCTGTACTTCCACACCCGCTGGTACACGGTCGAGGGCGAGGGCTACAGCAAGTCCGGGAAGATCACCCACGCCGCCGGCGAGGAGGCGCCCGACTTCACGATGCTCGCCTACGGGCTCTGCCTCGACAGCGACGCCACCGTCTCCGATGCCGGGGACGTCGTCGGCGACCCCACGGAGGCGGCACTGGTGGTGCTCGCCGCGAAGATCGGCGTCGACGCCCCGCTCACCCGGCAGGCCTACCCCCGCGTCGCCGAGGTGCCGTTCGATTCCGCCTACAAGTTCATGGCGACGTTCCACCACCTCGAGATCGACGGCGCCACCCGATTCGTGGAGGTGGTCAAGGGCGGACCCGACGTCGTGATCGACCGGTGCACGACCGCGTTCCGGCCGGGCCGGCAGCAGGTCCCGATCGACGAGGTCCGAGACGAGCTGCTTGCGGCGAACCGGGCCATGTCGGAGAAGGGCCTGCGCGTGCTCGCGTTCGCCGCGCGCGACCTCGACGGACAGGAGGACGCGGTCCGCGCCGATCCCATGGGGCACGTCGGGAATCTCACCTTCATCGGCATGGTCGGCATCATCGACCCGCTGCGACCGGAGGCGGTCGACGCGGTGCGCACCGCCCACGAGGCCGGCATCGACGTCCGGATGATCACCGGCGACCACGCGATCACCGCCTCGGCGATCGGCGCGGAACTCGGACTCGGTCCGGGCGCGATCGGCGGAGCCGAACTGCAGGGCATGACCGACGAGGAACTGGCGGCGGCGTTACCGAACCTGCACGTGTTCGGCCGGGTCACCCCGCAGGACAAGCTGCGCCTGGCCGACATCATGCAGCGCTCGGGTGCGGTGGTGGCGATGACCGGCGACGCCGTCAACGACGCCGCCGCGCTGAAGAAGGCCGACATCGGTGTGGCGATGGGCTCGGGAAGCGAGGTCACCAAGCAGGCGGGCAAGATGGTGCTCACCGACGACAACTTCGGGACGCTGATCACCGCGATCCGGTTGGGCCGCAGCATCTACGAGAAGATCGTCTCGTACATCCGCTACCAGATGTCGAAGCTGTTCTCACTGGTGCTGCTGTTCCTCGTCGCGAGCATCTTCAACATCAACGACGGCGTCGCGCTGACCCCGCTGATGGTGCTGTTCCAGCACTTCTTCATCACCCTGTTCCCGGTCGCGGTCATCATGGTCGACCCGGCGCCGCCGAACCTGATGAACAAGCCGCCGCGCGATCCCGCGCTGCCCATCGCCAACCGGCCCGCGTTCATCCAGTGGCTTGCCTACGGCGTTCTGCAGTTTGCGGTCACCCTCGCGGCCATGCTCCTCGCCCCCGGCGAGATGAGCACCACCGAGGCGAACGTTCCGATGACGATGGCGTTCGTGGTGCTCTCGCTCGCGTCGATCTTCGCGGGACTGGTCATGCGACGCGATCCGGAGTCCGGCGTCACCGCGCCGGTGCTCGGCGCGCTGAAGATCCTGTCCGTGCCAGTGGTGGTCACGGTGTTCGCGGTGGAACTCGGCTTCCTCCAGGACCTCTTGATGACGACGTCCCTGACCGGTCGCCAGTGGCTGGCGTGCCTGGGCTGGTCACTGATCGTCCCGGTCGTCGTCGAGGCCGAGAAGGCCGTGCGCCGTCGCCGTCGGGCACACGCGCCCGCCCCGATGTCCGCCGCCGACGCCGTCACGCCCGTCCGCGCACGGGTGCACTGACTCGCTGACGCCGCGCGCGCGGCCACGCGGGTCGGAGCGCCGATCCCTCAGCGCCGCCGGTCGGAGCGCCGGTCCTCCGGCTCGTCGTAGGTCGGAGTGCCGGAGCCGGTGCGCAGTTGCTGCCTGCCCCGGCCGACGGAACGGACGGTGCCGGTGAGGAACTCCTCGAACTCGGCGAGCTTGTTGTCGACGTAGAGATCGCAATCGCTGCGCAGGCGGTCCGATTCGGCGTGCGCGGCATCGATCACCCGCGCCGACTCCGTGTGCGCGGCCTGCACGACCTCGGTCTGCGATACGAGACGCTCCTGCTCGGCCCGTCCCTCGGCGATGAAGCGTTCCTGCGAGGCGCGCCCCGACTCGACCATGCGCTCGGCCTCGTCCGCCGCGCGGCCGGTCACGTCCTGGTACTCGCGCCGCGCATCCGAGACGGTCTGCTCGGCCTCGTCGCGGGCGTCGGCGACCAGTTGCTCGGCGTGGGCCTGGGCCTCGGCGACCATCCGGTCGGCCTTGTCCTTGGCGTCGGCCAGGATCCGGTCGGCGTTGTCCCGCGCGCTCGTCAGTGTCTCGTCGGCCTCGGCAATGGCGGAGGACACGGTCTGCTCGGCGTGCGTGCGCGCGTCACCGACGAGTTTGTCGCGGTGATCGAGCACGTCCTGTGCGTCGTCGAGTTCACCCGGGATCGCGTCGCGCACGTCGTCGAGCAGTTCGAGGACGTCACCTCGCGGGACGACACAACCGGCGGTCATCGGGACACCGCGGGCCTCTTCCACGATCGCGACGAGCTCGTCCAGCGCCTCGAATACCCGGTACACGCCACACCCCAATCCTCGACAGCGGCTTTCACGTCAATCTTGCCGCAGCCCGCGAGCGCGGCGCGACGCCACGCCCACGGGCATGCGGATGTGTCGAGGATCTAGCCTGCGGCCTTGCGCTCGGCGATCCGCTCGATGAGCCGGGCGTGCACGTGAGCGGGCAGCATGTCCGCGACGTCGCCGCCGTAGGTGGCGACCTCCTTGACCAGCGAACTGGACAGGTAGCTGAACCGCGGGTTGGTGGCGACGAAGAGCGTGTCGACGCCGGTGAGCTTGTGGTTCATCTGCGCCATCTGCAGCTCGTAGTCGAAGTCGTTGGCGCCGCGCAGTCCCTTGACGATCGCGGTCGCGCCGTTCGCGGTCGCGTAGTCGACGAGCAGGCCCTGCCAGGAGTCGACGGTCACGTTCGGCAGATCCGCCGTCGCGTCCCGCAGCATCTCGAGCCGCTCCTCGATCGTGAACATGCCCTGCTTGTTCGGGTTGATGACGACGGTCACGACGACCTCGTCGAATTGCACCGCGACACGCGAGATCACGTCGAGGTGACCGTTGGTGACGGGATCGAAGGAACCGGGGCAGACCGCCTTGCTCATGTCTGCAGACGGTAACAGGCGATCTCGACGCGGGTGTCACCGTACTTGCGGGCCCGCTCGACCTCGAATCCGTCCGGCCACACCGTCTCCGGCGATCGGCTGGCCCGCTCGACCACGACCAGCGATCCCTCCCCGATCCACCGCTTCGCGGTGAGGTCGGCGAGGACCGCGCCGAGTTCGTTCTCCCCCAGCGCGTACGGCGGATCGAGCATGACGATGTCGTACTCCCCGTCTGGGGTGCCCGCGACGACGGCGGCCGCCGGCGCGGTCGTGACGACCGCGCCGGGCAGGCCCACCTCGGCGATGTTCTCCCGCACCACGGCGGCGGCGCGGGCGTTCGACTCGACCAGCAGCACGTGGCCCGCGCCCCGGGAAAGCGCTTCGAGCCCAAGCGCTCCCGAACCGGCGTAGAGGTCGAGCACCCGCGCACCGTCGAGGTCGATCCGCGCGTCGAGCGCGCTGAACAGCGCTTCCCGCACCCGTTCGGAGGTCGGGCGGGTGCCCTGGGAGGGCACCCGGAGCCGGCGCCCACCCGCGGCGCCGGCGACGATCCGGGTCACTTCGGGGCCCTGGCGACGAACAGTGTCACTGCGGGCCGTCCTCCTCCGCGGCAACGACGGAGATCACCGCGAGCAGGTCGCCGCCCTCGACCTGCTGAACGGGTGTGATCGCCAGGCGGGAGACCGTGCCCCCACGGGGCGCGGTGATCGCGGCCTCCATCTTCATCGCCTCGATGGTGGCCACGGTGTCCCCGGCCGCGACCTTCTGACCCTCGGCGACCACCAGGGTGACCACGCCGGCGAACGGTGCCGCGATGTGGCCGGGGTTGGCGCGGTCCGCCTTCTCCGCGACGGGAACCTCGCTGGCAATCGACCGGTCGCGAACCGACACCGGCCGCAACTGGCCGTTGAGGATGCACATCACGGTCCGCATGCCGCGCTCGTCGGGCTCGGAGACGGCCTCGAGGCCGATGAGCAGTTCGACACCCTTCGCGAGCTGGACGCGGTGTTCCTCGCCCCGGCGCAGACCGTAGAAGAACTGGTTCGCGGACAGCCTCGAGGTGTCGCCGTACTTGTCGCGGTGCTCGCCGAATTCCTTTGTCGGACCGGGGAACAGCAGCCGGTTGAGGGTGGCGCGCCGCTCCTGCGGGTCGCCGGCGAGACCGGCCTCGTCGTCGGCGCTGAGCGGGGTCTCCGGCTTCGCGGCGCCGCGGCCCTCGAGGGCCTTGGTACGGAACGGTTCCGGCCAGCCACCGGCGGGGGTGCCGAGCTCGCCGCGCAGGAACCCGACGACGGAATCGGGGATGTCGTAACCGGCCGGGTTCGCGGCGAATTCGTCGGTGTCGACGCCCGACCCGACGAGGTGCAGCGCGAGATCGCCGACCACCTTCGACGACGGGGTGACCTTGACCAGGCGGCCGAGCATTCGGTCCGCGGCCGCGTACTTCGCCTCGACCTCCTCGAACTGGTCGCCGAGTCCGAGCGCGATGGCCTGCTGGCGCAGGTTCGACAGCTGACCGCCCGGAATCTCGTGGGTGTAGACGCGTCCGGTCGGCGACGGCAGCCCGGACTCGAACGGCGCGTACACCTTCCGCAGCGCCTCCCAGTACGGCTCGAGGTCGCACACGGCCTGCAGGTCGATGCCGGTGTCCCGCGGCGAGTGCGCGGCCGCGGCGACGATCGCGGACAGCGACGGCTGGCTGGTGGTGCCCGCCATGGCGGCGCTGGCACCGTCGACGGCGTCCGCACCCGCCTGCCAGGCGGCGAGGTAGGTGGCGAGCTGCCCGCCGGGGGTGTCGTGGGTGTGCACGTGCACCGGCAGGTCGAAGTTCGAGCGAAGCGCCGTGACCAGGGTCGCGGCCGCCGGGGCACGCAGCAGGCCCGCCATGTCCTTGATCGCCAGCACGTGCGCACCGGCGTCGACGATCTGCTCGGCCAGCTTGAGGTAGTAGTCGAGGGTGTAGAGATCCTCGTTCGGGTTCGACAGGTCGCCGGTGTAGGACAACGCGACCTCGGCGACCGCGGTGCCGGTCTCGCGGACCGCGTCGATCGCCGGCCGCATCTGGTCGACGTTGTTGAGTGCGTCGAAGATCCGGAAGATGTCGACACCGGTCGCGGTGGCCTCCCGCACGAACGCGCGGGTCACCGTCTCCGGGTACGGGGTGTAGCCGACGGTGTTCCGGCCGCGCAGCAGCATCTGCAGGCAGATGTTCGGCATCGCCTCACGCAGCGCCGCGAGCCGCTCCCACGGATCCTCGTGCAGGAACCGCAGTGCCACGTCGTAGGTCGCGCCGCCCCACGCCTCCACCGACAGCAACTCGGGCGTCATGCGGGCCACGTGCCCGGCGACGGTGAGCAGGTCGCGGGTGCGCAACCGGGTGGCCAGCAGCGACTGGTGCGCGTCGCGGAAGGTTGTGTCGGTGACGGCGAGGGCGTCCTGCTTGCGCAGCGCCGCGGCGAATCCCTCCGGGCCGAGCTCGATCAGACGCTGCTTCGACCCGGACGGCGGGGCCGCCTTCAGGTCGATGGCAGGCAACTTGTCGTGCGGGTACACCGTCGACGGCCGATCGCCGTGCGGCTTGTTGACCGTGACGTCCGCGAGGTAGGTCAGGATCTTGGTGCCGCGGTCCGCCGAGGCGCGGGAGGTCAGCAGCTGCGGCCGCTCCTCGATGAACGAGGTGGTCACGTTGCCTGCGATGAAATCCGGGTCGTCGAGAACGGCCTGCAGGAAGGGGATGTTCGTCGCGACACCACGGATGCGGAATTCGGTGACCGCGCGGCGGGCGCGGGCGACGGCTGCTTCGAGGCTGCGCCCGCGGCAGGTCAGCTTGACGAGCATCGAGTCGAAGTAGGCGCCGACCTCCGCGCCGACCATGGTGCCGCCGTCCAGGCGCACACCGGCGCCGCCGGGGGTGCGGTAGCCGGTGATCCGGCCGGTGTCCGGACGGAACCCGTTCGCCGGATCCTCGGTGGTGATCCGCAACTGCAGTGCCGCACCGCGGATCGTGATCGAATCCTGCGACAGACCGAGATCGGCCAGGGTCTCGCCCGACGCGATCCGCAGCTGCGCCTGCACCAGGTCGACGTCGGTGATCTCCTCGGTGACCGTGTGCTCGACCTGGATTCGCGGGTTCATCTCGATGAAGACGTGGTTGCCCCGGGTGTCGAGCAGGAACTCGACGGTGCCGGCGCACGAGTAGCCGATCTGCTTGGCGAACGCGACCGCGTCCGCACAGATCTTCTGCCGCAGCTCCTCCGGCAGGTTCGGCGCGGGCGCGAGCTCGATCACCTTCTGGTGGCGGCGCTGCACCGAGCAGTCGCGCTCGAACAGGTGGATGACGTTGCCCTGCTGATCGGCGAGGATCTGCACCTCGATGTGCCGCGGGTCGACGACGGCCTGCTCGAGGAACACCGTCGGGTCACCGAATGCGGACTCCGCCTCGCGGGCCGCGGCTTCGATCGCCTCTCGCAACTGGGCCCGCTCGGCGACGCGACGCATGCCGCGGCCACCGCCACCGGCGACCGCCTTGACGAAGATCGGGAACTCCATCGACTCCGATGCCGCGACCAACTCGTCGACATCCGCGGACGGCGCCGACGACGCGAGCACCGGCAACCCGGCCGCCTTCGCCGCGGCGATCGCGCGGGCCTTGTTGCCCGTCAGCTCCAGAATCTCCGAGGACGGGCCGACGAAGGTGATGCCCTCCGCCGCGCACGCCGCCGCCAGGTCCGGGTTCTCCGACAGGAACCCGTAGCCCGGATAGATGGCATCCGCACCGGCCTTCTTCGCCGCCGAGACGATCTCGCCGATCGACAGGTACGCCCGCACCGGGTGCCCCTGCTCGCCGATCTGATAACTCTCGTCTGCCTTCAACCGGTGGACCGAGTTGCGGTCCTCGTACGGAAAGACGGCGACGGTGCCCGCACCCAGCTCGTAGGAGGCACGGAATGCCCGGATCGCGATTTCACCGCGATTGGCAACCAAGACTTTTGAGAACATCGCTGAAAACTACCCTTGCGTTCACGGCCAACACGGCTGAACGTTCCAACATCCGGGAAACCCCCGGACGTTCGGACGCCTGTAACGATGCAGTACGCTACCGTGCCCCACCTCACACGACCACGGCACCCACGGTGAGCTGCAGATTCCGCTACTTCCGGAGGCCCGTACCGCGCTTCGGACGGGCCTGCATGACGTTCGCGCGACTCCACGTCACGGACGCCCACTGGATCGCAAGCAGCGTCGTCGCCGCCCACGCCAGCAGCAGCCCCGCACCGAGTCCCGAGGGTCGCGTCTCGGCGGGCAGTGACTGCTGCGACCAGCACGCCAGCATGCCGAACACGATGCCCATCGACGTGCCGATCATCGCCAGCCAGGACAACGCCCATCGCCGGGTCACGACCGCCAGTGCCCCGACCCCGATGCCGAACACGACCACGAACCCGAGGAACAGCCGCAGCGGCACCGTCACTCCGGCACCGCCCGCACCACCGATCACCGCGACCGCCGAGTGCCCGCCGGCGTGCGGCAGGAACAGCGCGACCACCAGTGTCGCGATCAGCCCCACGACGACAGGGCGCAGCCTGCCGAAGGAGAACTCCCGGGTGACCCGCCGCTCGATTGCCGACAGGTCGTCCTCGTACGCGGACAGGTCGTCGGACGGAGCGGACAGGTCGTCGGTCATGACTCTTCCTCGGGTCTGCGTTGCGGGCTTCGGCGGGCGGGGCCCGATGACCACCGCCGCGACCAACCTACGACTTGTCCAGAAACTCGACGCCCCTGGCATCCAGGCCCGCGGTGACCATCGAGGCCAGACCCGGGTGCGCGGACAGGTCGGGGTCCTCTGCGACGACCTGCCGAGCGAACTCGCGGGCCGTCTCGATGACCTCCTCGTGATCGAGCAGCGACAGCAGACGCAGTTTCGTGGAGGTGCCGGACTGGGCGACGCCGAGCACGTCGCCCTCGCGGCGCTGCGCCAGATCCAGTTGCGCGAGTTCGAAGCCGTCGTTGGTGCCGGCAACCGCACTCAGCCGCCGGAACGCCGGCGACTCGGGCCGCGACCCGGTGATCAGGATGCACAGCCCCTGGTGGGCGCCGCGGCCCACCCGGCCACGCAACTGGTGCAACTGACTGACACCGAACCGATCCGCGTCCACGATCACCATGACGGTGGCGTTGGGCACGTCGACACCGACCTCGACGACGGTCGTACAGACCAGGACGTCGATGTCGCCGACGGTGAAATCGCGCATCACCGAGTCCTTCTCGTCCGACGGCAGCCTGCCGTGGAGCAACCCGACCCGCACCGACGCCAGCGCGCCGTGGCGCAACTCCTCGAACACGGCGAGCGCGGCCGCGGTCTGCGGCGGCTCACCACCCTTGGGCGGCTTCGCCTTACGGGCGGGCTTGCGCGGCTGCGGCGCGGCGCGGTCGGCGAAGAGGTCGTCGGAGAAGGGGTCGAGTTCGAGCTCGCCACCGTCCTCGGCGTCCTCGTCGCCCTCCCCGATCCGGGAGCACACGACGTACGCCTGACGACCGGCGGCCACCTCCTCGCAGATCCGCGCCCACGCCCGGTCCACCCACGCCGGCTTCTCCGACGCCGAGACCACATTGCTGACGATCGGCGAGCGGCCGCGCGGAAGCTCCCGCAGCGCGGACGTTTCCAGGTCGCCGAGAACGGTCATCGCGATGGTCCGCGGGATCGGGGTCGCGGTCATCACCAGCACGTGCGGGCTCAGTCCCTCCCTGGCCCGACCGCGCAGGGCGTCCCGCTGCTCGACACCGAAGCGATGCTGCTCGTCGACGACCACCATGCCGAGGTTGAAGAACTCGACCTTGTCCTGAATCAGCGCATGGGTACCGATCACGATGCCCGCGTCCCCGACCATCACCGCGTTGAGCGCCGCCCGCTTGGCCGGCACCGACATGGACCCGGTCACCAGCGTCACCCGGGTGGCACCGTCAGCGGCTCCGAGTTCGCCTGCGAGAGCCAGGCTTCCGAGCATCTGTCGTAGCGACCGGGCGTGCTGGGCGGCGAGCACCTCGGTGGGCGCCAGCAGCGCGCACTGGTACCCGGCGTCGATCACCTGCAGCATCGCCCGAAGTGCGACGATCGTCTTGCCCGAGCCGACCTCACCCTGCAGCAGACGGTTCATCGGGTGCGGACGGGACAGGTCGGCGGAGATCTCCTCGGCCACCGCGAGCTGGCCGTCGGTGAGGGTGAACGGCAACTGCGCGTCGAATGCCGCCGCGAGCCCGCCGGGTTTCGGCGGGCATGCGGGCGCGACTCGCTCGTCCACGGCGTGCCTGCGCTGCGCCAGGACCAGCTGCAGGGCCGCCGCCTCGTCGAACCGCAGTCGCTCGCGCGCCCGCTCGACGTCCTGCTTCGTGTCGGGCTGGTGGACGAGCCGCAACGCCTCGTCCAGACCGATCAGGCCGAGCTCGGTGCGGGTCGCGGTGGGCAGCGGGTCGGGCACCGGATCGAGCTGGTCGAGGATCTGCCGCACACACTTCGCGATCGTCCAGCTCTGCACGTCGCGGGTCGACGGGTACACGGGGATCAGCGCGCGGTCGAAGATCTCCATGTCCACGGCCGAGTCGGAGCCCTGGGCGCTGCGGGCCATGTCCGCCAGCTCGCCGGATCCACGAACCCGACCGCCGACGACCGGCTCGCCGTCGCCGGTCGGCAGGATCAGATAGCTCGGGTGGGTCAGCTGGAGCTGCTCCCGGAAGTACTTGGCGGTTCCCGAGAACATCGCCCGCACACCCGGTTTGATCACATGCGCCACCTTCTGCGGATTGAAGAAGGTGGCGTCGACCCGCTGGGTGTCCGCGGCGAGCACCGTGCGGAGCATCTTGCCGTTGCGGTTCTTGAACGACACGACGTCGGCCTTGACGACGGTCGCGACCATCGTGATGTGCTCACCCTCGGGGGGCTTGCTCTCGCCGAGGTCCGCGCCCTGCGTCGCGTACCGGTGCGGGTAGTGCCGCAGCAGATCCTCCACGGTGTGGATCTCGAAGTCCTGCGCCAGCGGCGCGGCGACCTTCGTCCCGAGCAGGTGGTCGATGCGGTCGTTCAGGGTTGCCATCGGTGCGTCTCTCGTCCTGCCTGGAAGTCCTACTCGACGCCGACCTGCAGCAGGTCGCCGTCCTGTCCGCCGGGGTACACGTGCACCTCGACACCGGGATGGTTGCGGGTGACGTGGTCGGCGAGGACGTCGGCCAGGGCTGTCGGCGCCCGCACCCCGACCAGCAGCGTCACCAGTTCGCCGCCGACCCCGAGCACCTGGTCGAGAAGCCTTCGCCCGGCCTCGGCCGCATCCGGGGCGATGACCACCACCTCGTGTCCGATCAGCCCCAGCCCGTCCCCCGCATCGCAGGTGCCCATCAGCGTCAGCGCCCGCTCCTCCGCGACCCGCACCGAACCCCACCTGGTGGACGCGGCCGCCTCGGACATCGCGAACGCGTCGTCGACGGCGGCGCGACCGTCGTCGTGCACGGCGAGCGCGGCGAGCCCCTGCACCGCCGACGACGTCGGCAACAGGTGCACGGCCCGGTGGTCGTCGCGGGCGGCGACGCCGACCGTCACCAGTTCCTGCGCCGGCAGCGCCCCGTTCGGCAGCACGAGGACCTCCGCGCAGTCGAGGCCGCGAATCGCGGCAAGCAGCCGCTGCGGGGTGACCGGTTCGTCGCTGCGCAGGACCTCGGCGCCCTCGACGGCGAACAGGTCGGCGGCGCCGTCCCCGGACACGACCGCGAGGATGCGCCGCTTCCCGGGCACCGGGACGGTCGCGCCGGGCAGCGCACGAATCGCGTCGAGCGCGAAGCAGGAGATCCGGATGCGGTGCACGGCGCCGGCCTCGAGACCGGCCTCCACCGCCGCTCCGGGGTCGGTGCAGTGCACGTGGACCGACCACGCTCCCGCCCCGTCCCCGACGATGATCACCGAGTCGCCGAGGCCGTCGAGACTCCGGCGCAACTCCCCCACCCGCCGCTCGTCGCTGCCGGCCAGCAGGTACATCACCTCGTAGTCCTGGTCGCCGGCCTCGTCGGTGCACACGCCTGACACCGGCTCGGGCGCCGTCACGGAGACCTGCGGCGCGACCAACGAAAGACCGGCCCGGTCGGGTGTGACACCGGTGACCACTCCGACCAGGGCGTCGAGGATGACGACCAGGCCGAATCCACCGGCGTCCACGACTCCGGCCCGGCCGAGTTCGGCCAACTGCGCGGGCGTCCGGGCGAGGGCCTCGACGGCACCCTCCGCGGCCACGGTCACGACCCCGGCCAGCGGCGTGCCGGCGGGACATCCGTCCGCGGCGGCGGCCGCGTGGCGCAGCACCGTGACGATGGTGCCCTCGACGGGGATGCTGATCGCCTCGGTCGCCAGCACCGCGGCCTCGTTCAGTGCGCTACGGACGGTGTCGGCGTCGAGGTACCCGGCGCGGACGACCTCGGCGATCCCCCGCAGCACCTGCGAGAGGATTACCCCGGAATTGCCGCGCGCACCGGTCACCGCACCGCGTGCGAGCGCCGCCGCGACCTCGGAGGCCGGGGCATCCGGATCCGTCGCACATGCCTCGTCGGCTGCCGCGCGCATGGTGAACAGCAGATTTGTGCCGGTGTCCGAATCGGGAACGGGGAACACGTTCAGTCGGTTGATGTCGTCGCAGCGGCTGGTCAGTCCGTCGACACAGACCCTCGCCCAGCGGCGCAACGCCGTGCCGTCCACGTTCTGCAGGGCCTCGAGCACCTCGGTTCCGTCCTCCGCCCCGGTTCGGTATCGTCGGTTCCGCAAGATTAGCGGCAGGGCCCGACAGCCCGCTCACCTCGCAGCACCTCAGGACGCCGGTTTGGCCAAACGAGGTTGTTCCGGCTAATCTGACACGGTTGCCTGGCAAGGGCCGCACCATTGTCCCCTGCCCGCGACTGAAAACCATCCGCATCACATCAAGGAGTTCGCGACTATGGCTGCCGTCTGCGACGTTTGCGCCAAGGGACCCGGCTTCGGTAAGTCGGTCTCGCACTCGCACCGGCGTACCAACCGTCGCTGGAACCCGAACATTCAGACTGTCCGGGCCCAGGTCGGATCCGGTACGCGTCAGAAGCTCAACGTGTGCACCTCCTGCCTGAAGGCCGGCAAGGTCGTCCGCGGCTGATTTTTCAGCACCGACTGTGCCCCCGACACCATCCGGTGTCGGGGGCACAGTCGTCTGCGCATCCGGTCACCTGATGGGAGCTGCGCCACAGGCGAATCGTGCGCACGGATAAGGTTTAACGGTGACTTCACTCGACGGCCTCAGCCACGTCCGCCTCGACGGCGACGTCCTCCGCATCGCCATTGCCACCGCCGACAACGGCACCTCCCTCGACTTCACCGGCGTCAACCAGGGCACCACCGCGCTGCGCGCGCTCGCAGCGGGCGAGATCGCCGCCGGCTCGGTACTCCTCGTCGGTGAGGGTGCGAACTTCTGCGCCGGTGGCAACGTCCGAGCCTTCGCGGGCGCGCCGGATCGTTCCGCCTACCTTCTCGAGATCGCGAACGAACTGCACGACTTCGTCCGTCTGGTCGCCGACGTCACCGTTCCCGTCGTTGCCGCCGTGCACGGCTGGGCTGCCGGCGCGGGCATGAGCCTGGTCTGCGCGTCCGACATCGCCATCGGCGGCGTCTCCACCAAGCTTCGGCCCGCCTACCCCGGCATCGGGCTCACCCCGGACGGCGGCATGTCCTGGAGCCTGCCGCGCATCGTCGGCGCCCGCCGCGCCCGCGAGATCATCCTCACCGACGCGATCCTCGACGCCGAGGAAGCCGTCCGGCTCGGGGTGCTCAGCCGGACCGTCGCGGACGAGGAGGTGCAGGCGGAGGCGTTGAAGGTGGCGCAGGGCCTCGCCGCGGGCCCGACCAGCTCGTACGCCGGCATCAAGACCCTGCTCGCGCGGTCCGAGGAGTCCACCCTGTCGGATCAGCTCGACGCCGAGGCCGCGTCGATCTCCTCGGCCGCGGGCAGCGCCGCAGGCCGCGAGGGCGTCGACGCCTTCGTCGGTAAGCGGAAGCCGGACTTCACCTCCGTCCGCTGACCCTCTCCCCCAGCGGCATGAACGGAACCGTTCATTCGATCTGATCGACTGAACGGTTCCGTTCATGCGGTCACGGTCGGTCAGGCGAGGCTCCAGTCGACCGGCTTCTCGCCCTGCTCCTCGAGGAGCCGGTTGACGCGGCTGAAGGGCCGCGACCCGAAGAAGCCGCGCGACGCCGACAGCGGCGACGGGTGGGCGGACTCCACGAAAGGGGTGTCACCGAGCATCGGCTTCAGCGTCCCGGCGTCGCGGCCCCACAGGATCGCAACCAGCGGTCGACGCCGACCGCTCGGGTCGGTTCGGGCCACGAGCGCGTGGATGGCCTGCTCGGTGACCTCCTCCCAGCCCTTGCGCCGGTGCGACGCGGCCTGCCCTGGCTGCACGGTCAGCACCCTGTTGAGCAGCAGCACCCCCTGCTGCGCCCACGGTGTGAGGTCGCCGTTCGCCGGCGTCGGCAGCCCGAGATCGGTGCCCAGTTCGGTGAAGATGTTGGTCAGACTCCGTGGCACCGGCCGCACGTCGGGGGCGACGGAGAAGCTCAGCCCCACCGCGTGACCCGGTGTCGGGTACGGGTCCTGGCCGACCACCAGGACCCGGACGTCGTCGAACGGCTGGCTGAACGCGCGCAGCACGTTCTCTCCGGCGGGCAGATAGCCGCGACCGGCGTCGTTCTCCGTGCGCAGGAATTCCCCCATCGCGGCGATCCGGTCGGCGACCGGCGCCAGCGCCTGGGCCCAACCGGGGTCGACCAGCTCGGTGAGCGGGCGGGCGGCCATCAGTCGAGCCTGCGCAGTGCGTCGCGGTAGTACGCCGCGTTCGCGGCGTACATCTTCACGTTCAGCTCCAGGTGACCGGCAGGCACCTCGTAGCCCTCCCGGATCTTCGCGGGCACGCCCAGCGCCATTCGGCGCGGCGGCACCTCGAACTTGAACGGGATCACCGCCCCCGCCCCGACGATCGAACCGGCGCCGATCGTCGACCCGTTCAGGACCACGGATCCGGACGCGATCAGGCACTCGTCTCCGATGGTCGCACCCTCGATGTGGGCGCTGTGACCGACCACACACCCGGCCCCGAGAACGGTCGGTTCCAGTGCGGTGCAGTGGATGACCGTGCCGTCCTGGATGTTGGTCCGCTCACCGATCGTGATCGTCCCGTAGTCGGCGCGCAGCACGGCCTGTGGCCACACCGACGCCCCCGCCCCGAGGGTCACGGCGCCGATCACCACGGCATCAGGATGGACGTAGGCGTCGGGATGGATGTCGGGCTCGCGATCGCCGAGTGCGTAAATGGCCATGGGTGCCACCTAACCATGCGGGGTTCACGCCGGATGACGGTGTCGGATCGGTGCGTACCGCCCACCCGTCAATCGAAGCTCTGCCAGCCGCCGGGCCCGGTCCACTCACGGCCGCCGACGAGGACCCCCGAACCCTCGCGGACGACTCCGACCCGGCGCCAGCCGTCGGGCAGTGCGGCGCGGCTCGGGAAGGCGGCGAGAAGGGAGTGGTCCTCTCCCCCGGTCAGCACCCAGTGCAGTGCATCCGCGCCGAGCACCTCGGCAGCGGCGTGCAGTGGTGCATCCGGGTCCAACGCGACCGGTTCGAGGTCGATCTGGACGCCCGAGGCGACGCCGAGGTGACCGAGATCGGCGATCAGACCATCGGAGTTGTCCGTCATCGCGGTCGCTCCCGCCCGTGCCGCATCCAGCCCACTCCCGTACGGAGGAGTCGGAACACGATGCGCTGCAACGATTTCCGGAAAACTCTCGTCGCCCGACGACAGCAGCGCCAGACCCGCCGCCGACCACCCCAGCCGACCCGCCACCGCGACCTGGTCCCCGGGCCGCGCCCCTGACCTCAGCACCGCGGCACGGCCCTGAAGGTCGCCGAGCACCGTGATCGAGAGCACCACCTGATCGGACTGCACGGTGTCGCCTCCGACGACACCCGCACCGAGCGCGGACGCCTCCGCCCAGATTCCCTCGGTCAGCGCGTCGACCACCGCGACCGGGGTGTCGGGCGGACATCCGAGCGAGACGAGGAACGCGGTCGGCCACGCACCCATCGACACGATGTCCGCGCCGTTCTGCGCCACCGCCTTGCGGCCGACCTCCGCAGGTGTCGACCAGTCCAGCCGAAAATGCCTGCCCTGCACCAACATGTCCGAGGACACCACGACACGGCCGTCGGCGGCGCGCACCACCGCGGCGTCGTCACCGGGGCCGAGCAGCGTGGTGCGGGGCTGGGCGCGACCGGCCACCGCGCGGTCGATGACGGCGAACTCCCCGATGTCGGCCACGGTGGGTCCGATGTCCGGGTCCCGGGCCGGATCCGGTGTGTCGATGACAGGGCCTTTCGTCGAAATCGGTCGCGGTACCCTGGGAAGGCGGCCGGGAAACGACCCGGCCGCGCATGACAGAGCCAGAGCCACCGCGACTCTACCGAGACCGCGGCGGCGCTGTGCCGGGAAGGGGCCCACCGGTGGCGCAGGCATACATACTGATCCAGACCGAGGTGGGCAAGGCCACAGTGATCGCCGATCAGATCCGGCAGTTGCCGGGGGTGCTGACCGCCGAGGACGTCATCGGCCCGTACGACGTGGTCGTGCGGATCGAGGGACAGGACGGCTCCGGGTTCGCGCCGGTCGTGAAGGGCATCCAGCAGGTCGCCGGGATCACCCGGACCCTCACCTGTGAGGTGGCCGCGAGCGCGTGAGATCGCCGACCCCGAACCCGGACTCAGACACGGCCGCACCCGACTACCGAAACGACAGCACCGACCTCGTGAACGAAGAAGCCCAGAACAGCGAAGAATCCCCCAACAGCACGACCGGCACCGACACGGACGCTCCCGACGCCCGCCGCAGCCCCGCCCTGATCGCCGCGGCGGTCGCACTCCCCGTCGCGCTGGTCGCCGGCATCGTCGCCGCCGCGATCGTGGCGAACCGCAACCCCGCGCTCGATCCGGTCGCGCTCGGTCCGGTCCCCGCGCCTGCCGCCGGGTCCGCCGAATGCACCGCACTGCTCGAGAACCTGCCGGACCAGGTGGGCGACTTCGGTCGCGCCGAGCTCGTCGATCCCGCACCCGAGGGCGCCGCCGCGTGGCAGTCGGCTGACGCGCAGGAGATCGTGCTGCGCTGCGGCCTGGACCGTCCGGCGGAATTCGATGCCGCCAGCGCGCTGCAGGTCGTCGACGACGTGCAGTGGCTGGAGATCCCCGGCGGCGAGGGCGTCGATGCGAGCACCTGGTTCGCGGTCGATCGCGGCGTCTACGTGGCGTTGACCGTCCCGCACGGCCTGGGCCCGACACCGCTGCAGGACGCGTCCGCCGCAGTGTCCGGCGCACTTGAGGCCAAGCCGATCGACCCGGCGCCGGTTGCAGCCCCTGCACCGGAACCGGCCCCTGCCCCGGGATCCTGACCCCTTCGTCGCACCGGAAAGGGCGCCGCCGTCGACAGTTCGACGGCGGCGCCCTTTTCGCATCGTGACGGCAGGCTTCCCGGCGACCGGCCTACCGGTGACCGGCGGTCAGCGCAGGCCGGTGCCGCGCGCGAGAGCGGTGTCCACCAGGGTGGACACGAGCGTCCGGTAGTCGATCCCGGCGGCGTCCCACATGCGCGGGAACATCGAGATCGAGGTGAAGCCCGGCATGGTGTTGATCTCGTTGATGACCGGGCCGTTCTCGGTGACGAAGAAGTCCACCCGGGCGAGGCCCTGGCAGTCGAGCGCCTCGAACGCGCGGACCGCGATCGCCCGGATCTCGTCGCTGACGTCGTCGTCCAGTTTGGCCGGCACGTCGAACTCGCAGATGTCGTCGAGGTACTTGGTGTCGAAGTCGTAGAAGGCGCCCTCGTCCTCGGTGATCTCCGGCATCCGGATCTCCGCGACAACGCTCGCGCGGACGGTGCCGTCCGGGAACTCGAGGACGCCGCACTCCACCTCGCGCCCAACGATCGCGGCCTCGACGATGACCTTCGGGTCGTGGGTGCGGGCGTGGGCGATGGCCGCGTCGAGGCCGTCCCAACTCGTCACCCGGGTGATGCCGATCGAGGATCCGCCGCGGGCGGGCTTGACGAACACCGGCAGGCCCAGCGCCTCACGGTCCTCGGCGGACACGGTGTCGACCCCCGGCCGCAGCACGACCTGGTGCCCGATCGGCAGACCCTCCGCGGCGAGGAGCTTCTTCGTGAATTCCTTGTCCATGCCCGCGGCGCTGGCCAGCACGCCGGGACCGACGTAGGGCAGGCCGGCAAGTTCGAGCAGTCCCTGGATGGTGCCGTCCTCGCCGTACGCGCCGTGCAGGACGGGGAACACCACGTCGACGGACGCGAGGACCTGACCGGCCTGGTCCGCGGCGAGCGCGACCACCGCACCGGAGCGGGTGGGGTCGGCGGTCAGGGTCAGTGCGGCTCCGGACGCGTCGACGGTCGGAAGCGCGCGGCCGTCGATGGTGAGCGCGTCGGCGTCGGTGGACGCGAGCACCCACGCACCGTCCGGGGTGATGCCGATCGGCACCACCTCGTAGACCTCCGGGTCGAGATTGCGCAGCACGCTACCGGCGGAAACGCACGAAACCGAGTGCTCACTGCTCCGGCCACCGAAAACGACAGCGACCCTGGTACGAGGATTGTTCACCCGGAAACCCTACCGTTGTACGGGCACCGCGGACTCACTCGGGTTTGATGCGCCGCCCGAGCAGCATCCCGACCGCCTCCGGCACGGACAGGCCCTCGTGACAGACCTTGTGGACGGCGTCGGTCAGCGGCATCTCGACACCGTGCTGTGCGGCCAGCGCCCGCACGGAGGTGCACGACTTGACGCCCTCGGCCACCTGCCCCTTGGTCGCGGCCTGGGCGCTGGCGAGGGTTCCCCCGTGCCCGAGATGTGCACCGAAGGTCCGGTTCCGCGACAGTGGCGACGAGCAGGTGGCAACCAGGTCGCCGATCCCGGCCAGGCCGGCGAGCGTGGCGGGATTGGCCCCGAGTGCGACGCCGAGTCTGATCATCTCGGCGAGTCCGCGGGTGATGATCGAGGCATTGGTGTTCTCGCCGAATCCGAGTCCTGATGCCATGCCGCAGGCCAGCGCGATGACGTTCTTGCAGGCCCCGCCGATCTCGCAGCCGACCACGTCGACGTTCGTGTACGGACGGAAATAGCCTGTGGCGCAAGCCTTCTGAACGGCGACTGCACGCTCGTGATCCACACAGGCGACGACCGTCGCGGACGGCTGCCCGATCGCGATCTCGCGCGCGAGGTTCGGTCCGGACAGCACCGCGACCCGCTCCGGTGCGACCGCGGCGACCTCGACGATCACCTCGCTCATCCGCATGAGGGTGCCGGACTCGATGCCCTTCGCCAACGACAGCAGCGTCGCGTCCGTCCCGATCGACGGCGCCCATCCCGCGAGGTTCTCGCGCAACGACTGGGACGGGACGGCGAGCACGACGAGGTCCGCCCCGGCGAGCGCCGTCTCGTGGTCGCTGGTCGCGGTCAGCGTCGGGGGCAGCTCGATGCCGTCCAGGTAGTAGGGGTTGGCATGGTCGTTCGTGATCGTCGCGGCCACCTCGGGCCGGCGCGCCCACATCGTCACGTCGGTTCCGGCATCGGCCAGCACCTTCGCGAACGCCGTCCCCCACGATCCCGCACCCAGTACTGCCGCCCTGACCATCTGCCCTCCGACCGTTCGCGCCCCAACTGTTTGGCAGTGACGACAGTAGTACCGGCCCGGCGAATCGGTCCTGCGCACGGAGCACTCGAGTCCACACCGGGCAGGACTGGCAGGATTGGTCACATGAGCGCCGCACCCGCACCCCCGACGGCGGTGCGCGCCCACGTGTTGATCGCGGTCAAGCACCTCGACAGAGCGAAGAGTCGGCTGGCGCCGCGACTGGACGGCGGCCAGCGGGCCACGCTCGTGCTGGCAATGCTGCGCGACACCCTCGCCGCCGCGCGGGCATCGGATGCCGTCGCCGAGGTCACCGTGATCACCCCCGACCCGGTGGTCGCGGCCGCGGCCGAAGCCGCCGGCGCCGCGTGGTTCCCGGACGACGGCGACCACGACCCCGATCGACTGAACCGCATCCTCGATTCGGCCGCACGCGCCCGCGGACACGACCGGGGACCTGTCGTCGCGCTGCAGGGCGACCTGCCGTGCCTGTCCGCCGCCGAACTGTCGGAGGCGGTCGTCGCCGCACGAACGCACCGGCGCGCGGTCGTCGTCGACCACCACGGCACCGGGACCTCCGCACTGATCGCCGCGGTGGCCGCCGACCTGGCACCGCGCTTCGGCTCCGATTCCGCGCGCAAGCACATCGACTCCGGGGCAACGGCTTTGAGCGGCGATTGGCCGGGCCTGCGACTCGACGTCGACACCCCGGCCGACCTCGATGCGGCCGCAGCGGTCGGCCCCGGTCCGGAGACGACGCGAGCGCTACGGTCGATCGGATGGTGGGATTCGTCCCGCTGTCGTTGAGAATTCACCCGAATCCAGGCTCGTCTGATTGTCGCGTGCTCACGATCTGAGGGATGATCGACCGGTGAGCAACGGCGAGGGCGCGGGACACGAGACGGTACAGACGACAACGGTTGACGGCGAGGCAGGCGGGCCGTCGCCGGTCAGCGGACACCTCCCGGTGATCCCGACCGTACCGCCCGCGGCGACTCCCCTGACGGTGGACGGCTCGGGGGTCCCGCTCCCCGCAGACCGCTACCTCAATCGCGAACTGAGTTGGCTCGACTTCAACTCCCGGGTTCTCGCCCTCGCCGAGGACCCGTCACTCCCCCTGCTCGAACGGGCCAAGTTCCTCGCCATCTTCGCCTCGAACCTCGACGAGTTCTACATGGTGCGGGTCGCCGGGCTCAAGCGCCGGGACGAGACCGGACTGTCGGTGCGGTCCGCCGACGGGCTCACGCCACGAGAGCAGTTGGCGCTGATAGGCGAACGCACCCAGGAGATCGCGGAACTGCACGCGCGCACATTCCTCGACCACGTTCTCCCGCAGCTCGCGCACGAGGGAATCTCGATCATCCGGTGGTCCGACCTCGACGAAGAGGAGGCCGCCCGGCTGTCGCAGTACTTCCAGGACCAGGTCTTCCCGGTGCTGACCCCGCTCGCCGTCGACCCGGCGCACCCGTTCCCCTACATCAGTGGACTGAGTCTGAACCTCGCGGTGACGGTGAAGGATTCGTCGACCGGCGGCGAGCACTTCGCGCGCGTGAAGGTGCCCGACAACGTGGACCGGTTCGTGCGGGTCACCCGCAGCGACGCACCGACGGCCATCCCGGCGTTCCTGCCGATGGAGGCGTTGATCGCCGCCCACCTGCACGTGCTGTTCCCCGGGATGGAGATCGTCGAGCACCACGCCTTCCGGATAACCCGCAACGCGGATTTCGAGGTGGAGGAGGATCGCGACGAGGATCTGCTGCAGGCCCTCGAACGCGAACTGGCCCGCCGCCGTTTCGGATCGCCGGTCCGTCTCGAGGTGGCCGACGACATGACCGAGCACATGCTCGATCTGCTGCTGCGTGAACTCGACGTCGATCCCGGTGACGTGATCCAGGTGCCCGGCCTGCTCGACCTGTCGTGCCTGTGGCAGGTGTACGGTGTCGACCGCCCCGGGCTCAAGGACGCCCCGTTCGTGCCCGCCACCCATCCGGCCTTCGGTGAGCGCGAAACGCCCAAGAGCGTCTTTTCCACCCTGCGCGACGGCGATGTCCTGGTGCACCACCCGTACGACTCGTTCTCCACCAGTGTGCAACGGTTCATCGAGCAGGCGGCCGCGGACCCGCAGGTGCTGGCAATCAAGCAAACCCTGTATCGGACCTCCGGCGACTCCCCGATCGTCAACGCACTCATCGACGCCGCCGAGGCAGGCAAGCAGGTGGTGGCGCTGGTGGAGATCAAGGCGCGCTTCGACGAGCAGGCGAACATCAAGTGGGCGCGAAAGCTGGAACAGGCCGGCGTCCACGTAGTCTACGGACTGGTCGGTCTCAAGACGCATTGCAAGACATGCCTCGTCGTTCGCCGCGAGGGTTCGACTATCCGTCGGTACTGCCACATCGGCACCGGCAACTACAACCCGAAGACGGCCCGCCTGTACGAGGACGTGGGCCTGCTCACCGCGGCCCCGGAGATCGGCGCGGACCTGACCGACCTGTTCAACACGCTGACCGGCTACTCCCGAAAAGCCAACTACCGCAATCTCCTCGTCGCCCCCCACGGCGTACGGGCCGGCATCGTGGCGCGGATCCACGGAGAGATCGACCACCAGTTGGCCGGGAGGCCGGCGGGCATCCGACTCAAGGCCAACGCCCTCGTCGACGAACAGGTCATCGACGCGCTCTACCGGGCGTCACAGGCCGGTGTTCCCGTCCAGGTCGTCGTCCGAGGCATCTGCGCACTGCGTCCCGGCGTTCCGGGACTGAGCGAGAACATCGAGGTCCGTTCGATTCTCGGCCGCTTCCTCGAGCACTCTCGGATCATGCACTTCGAGGGGGCGGACGAGTTCTGGATCGGCAGCGCGGACATGATGCACCGCAATCTCGATCGCCGCGTCGAGGTGATGGCACAGGTGAAGGATCCCCGCCTCACCCGCCAGCTCGGCGACATCTTCGACTCCGCACTCGATCCCACGACCCGCTGCTGGGTGCTGCAGTCGGACGGACACTGGGCCGCGTCCCCGGAACGGGGCGAACGCGTCCGCGAGCACCAAGAGGAACTGATGCGCAGTCGGCGGGGCAGCTCGGCGTAGCCGCCGACTGCGACAGGAGGTAGAAGGTGAGCTCGAAGTCGGATCGCCCCAAGTCGACCGCCATCAAGGCCAACATCTTTGCCGCGGGGGCAGTGCTGTGGCGCAAGTCCCCCACCAACCCGTACGAGATCGAGGTCGCGCTGATCCACCGCCCCAAGTACGACGACTGGTCGTTCCCCAAGGGCAAGCTCGATCCCGGTGAGATCCCGGTGGTGGCCGCGGTGCGGGAGGTCGAGGAGGAGACGGGCATGCGGGTCCAGTTGGGCCGGCACGTCACCCGGGTCGCCTACGAGGTGCCCGGGCACCGCAAGCGCAAGCGCGTCGACTACTGGGCGGCGGAGGCACGCGGCGGCGAGTTCGTACCCAACGACGAGGTCGACGAGTTGCGGTGGCTACCGCCCGAAGACCTGCCCGCCGCGCTGTCGTACCCCGTCGACCTCAAGGTGACACGCCGCTTCCTGAAGGTTCCGGCCGATACCACAACGGTTCTGATGGTGCGGCACGCCAAGGCCGGCCGGCGCGGCCGATACAAGGGGGACGACACGTTGCGGCCGCTGGACAAGGTCGGACGCACACAGGCCGAGGCGCTGTCGGTACTGCTGCAGGCCTTCGGGGCGACGGAGATCCACTCGGCGGACCGGACCCGCTGCGTGCAGACCGTCGAACCGCTCGCCCGCCACCTCGGCACCGGCATCACCCTCGAACCGGCGCTGACCGAAGAGGCATACCTCGAGGATCCCTCGGCGGCACAGGCACTGGTCCGCAAGATCGCCGCACTCGGCGGCGTCCAGGTGATCTGCAGTCAGGGCCGGGTGATTCCCGACCTGTTGCAGTGGTGGGCCGATCGAGACGGCGTCACCCTGCCCGCGGCCCGCAATCGCAAGGGCAGCACCTGGGTGCTGTCACTGTCGGGCGGGAGGCTCGTCGATGCCAACCACATCGACAGCGCACTCCCCGAAGCCTGAACCACCGGCCTGTGCGGGCAGGCCCCGTCCCGTGTACACACGAAAACGAGGGTGGCGACGGATTTCTCCGTCGCCACCCTCGTTGGTTCAGACCCGTGTCACCGCTTGCGGGCGGTGGTCTTCTTGGCCGGAGCCTTCTTGGCCGGAGCCTTCTTGGCGGGCGCAGCCTTCTTGGCGACGGTCTTCTTCGCCGGTGCCACCTTCTTGGCCGCGGTGGTCTTCTTGGCCGCGGTCGCCTTGGTGGCGGTGGTCTTCTTGGCCGCGGTGGTCTTCTTCGCCGCGGTCGCCTTGGTGGCGGTGGTCTTCTTCGCCGCGGCGGTCTTCTTCGCCGCGGTCGCCTTGGTGGCGGTGGTCTTCTTCGCCGCGGTGACCTTCTTCGCGGGAGCCGCCTTCTTCGCGACCGTCTTCTTCGCGGGCGCAGCCTTCTTGGCCGCCGCGGTCTTCTTCGCCGCCGCCTTCTTCGCCGGAGCCGCAGCCGCCGAACCACGCTTCACGGCCGGACCGGACGCCGGCAGCTTCTGCTTGCCCGCGATGACGGCCTTGAACTGAGCGCCGGGACGGAACGCCGGAACCGACGTCGGCTTGACCTTGACGGTCTCACCGGTGCGCGGGTTGCGCGCGACGCGAGCCGCGCGACGACGCTGCTCGAAGACACCGAAACCGGTGATGGTGACGTTCTCGCCGGCGTGGACCGCACGGACGATGATGTCGACGATGTGCTCGACCGCATCGGTGGCGCTGCGTCGATCAGACTCCAACCGTTCGGTCAGCTGATCAATGAGCTCTGCTTTGTTCATTGGATGTTCCTCCGCATACCAATGGCCCACTGATGGACCGACTAGCAAACACGTTAAACCGGAATTGGGCAAGAGTCTATGTGCCACGCCAATTCTCATGCCTCTCTCAGCGGCGTGGCTACCCAATTCCGGCTTCCGATGTGCTTAGCGCCCCTACGAGTCGGTGCCCTCAACCCGGGCCGGGAGGGTCACCGGTTTCCATGACGGCCTTGACTTTTCGAACTCGGAAATCGCGTCTACCTGGCGCAATGTCAGCCCGATGTCGTCGAGACCCTCCAGCAGACGCCAGCGCGTGTAGTCGTCAATGGCAAAGGGCACCACCAAAGTTCCGGCGCTCACGGTCCGAGAAGTGAGATCCACGACAATTTCCAGACCGGGCTGCTCTTCGAGCGCTTTCCAGAGCAATTCGACGTCCGACTGCTCGACCTGAGCGGCCAACAGACCGGCCTTGCCGGCGTTGCCGCGGAAGATGTCCGCGAAGCGGGAGGCGATGACGACACGGAAACCGTAGTCCGACAGCGCCCACACCGCGTGCTCGCGGGAGGACCCGGTTCCGAAGTCCGGACCGGCCACCAGAACGGTGCCCTTGTCGTACGGCTCGGTGTTCAGGATGAATCCGGGGTCGGTGCGCCAGGCGGCGAAAAGGCCGTCCTCGAAACCGCTGCGGGTCACGCGCTTTAGGTAGACCGCGGGGATGATCTGGTCGGTGTCGACATTGGAACGTCGCAGCGGGACGCCGATGCCCTTGTGAGTGGTGAAGGCTTCCATCGAAATATCTCCTACTCGTTCCCAGTCTCTAGTCGAGGTCCGCCGGCGCCGACAGCGTTCCGCGGACCGCAGTCGCCGCGGCGACGAGCGGCGAAACCAGGTGGGTCCGACCGCCCTTGCCCTGACGTCCCTCGAAATTCCGGTTGGACGTCGATGCCGAACGCTCACCCGGAGCCAGCTGGTCCGGGTTCATGCCCAGGCACATCGAGCACCCGGCCTGACGCCACTCCGCTCCGGCGGCCGTGAAGATCTCACCGAGACCTTCGTCCTCGGCCTGCGCTCGCACCCGCATCGAGCCCGGCACGATCAGCATCCGCACCCCATCTGCAACCTTGCGGCCCTTCAGGACTCCGGCCACCGCCCGCAGGTCCTCGATCCGGCCGTTGGTGCACGAGCCGACGAAGACGGTGTCGACGGCGACCTCGCGCAGCGGCGTACCCGCTTCGAGACCCATGTAGTCGAGCGCCTTCTCGGCTGCGGCACGGTCGCTCTCGTCGACGATGTCGGCGGGGTTCGGCACCGAGTCGCCCAGCGGGGCACCCTGACCGGGGTTGGTACCCCAGGTGACGAACGGTGTCAGGCTCGCCCCGTCGATGTGCACCTCGGCGTCGAAAACCGCGTCGTCGTCGGTCTTCAGCTGATCCCACGCGGCGACGGCGGCGTCCCAGTCGGCACCGCTCGGGGCGTGCGGGCGACCCTTGATGAATTCGTACGTCGTCTGATCGGGGGCGATCATCCCGGCCCGGGCGCCCGCCTCGATCGACATGTTGCAGATCGTCATTCGGGCTTCCATCGACATCTTGCGGATGGCCTCGCCCCGGTACTCCAGCACGTAGCCCTGACCGCCACCGGTGCCGATCTTGGCGATTACGGCGAGGATCAGGTCCTTGCTCGTGACACCGGGGGCGAGTTCACCGTCGACGGTGATGGCCATCGTCTTGAACGGACGCAGCGACAGCGTCTGCGTCGCCATCACGTGCTCGACCTCGCTGGTGCCGATTCCCATTGCGAGAGCACCGAACGCGCCGTGCGTGGAGGTGTGGCTGTCACCGCAGACGACCGTCGTGCCCGGCTGGGTCAGACCGAGCTGCGGACCGACCACGTGCACGATGCCCTGGTCCAGATCACCCATCGGATGCAGTCGGACGCCGAATTCCTCACAGTTGCGTCGCAACGTGTCGACCTGAAGTCGCGAAACGGGATCGGCGATCGGCTGGTCGATGTCGACGGTGGGGACGTTGTGATCCTCGGTCGCAATCGTCAGGTCCGGGCGCCGAAGCCGGCGTCCCGCCAACCGGAGCCCGTCGAACGCCTGCGGGCTGGTCACCTCGTGCACGAGGTGCAGGTCGATGTAGATCAGGTCGGGCTGACGCGCAGCGCCTTCACCTTCACCGCGGACGACGACGTGGTCATCCCACACCTTCTCCGCCAGAGTGCGCCCTCTGCTGGCCATGTTCTCCACCTCTTCGTGATCGGTCGGCTCGCGGGCTACGGGCTGGCCCGCCGGGATCCGACCTCCATCATCTCTCGGTTCGTGTCGTTGCCACCGTCTCGACCGGATGTCGATCCCGATTCGGATTCGATTGGGATTCTCAGAATGCGAGACGCTAGTATCGATCTATGAGAAAGCATAGCGCCCCTGCGGCTGTCAGCGGGATCGGGGTTCTCGACAAGGCGATGTCGGTTCTCCACTCGGTGGCCGAAGCGCCCTGCAATCTCGGCGAGCTGTGTGCACGAACGGGACTCCCCCGCGCGACCGCGCACCGTCTGGCCGTCGGACTCGAGGTGCACCGACTGCTCGCGCGCGACGCGGACGGACTGTGGCGACCGGGTCCCGGACTGGCGGAGCTGGCACCGACCGCGAACGACAACCTCCTCGAGGCCGCCGCACTCGTGCTGCCCCGACTGCGTGAGATCACCGGCGAGAGCGTTCAGCTCTACCGGCGCGAGGGCGTGCAGCGCGTGTGCGTCGCCGCGATGGAACCGCCCACCGGCCTGCGCGACACGGTCCTCGTCGGCGCCCGCCTGCCCATGACCGCGGGTTCCGGCGCCAAGGTGCTGCTCGCGTGGGCGGACCCCCAGGTGCAGCGAACCGTCCTGCCCGACGCCCTCTTCAGCGAACGGGTCATCGCCGAGGTCCGCAAGCGCGGCTGGGCGCAGAGTGCGGCCGAGCGCGAACCCGGCGTCGCGAGCGTGGCGGCTCCAGTCCGGGACCGCACCGGTGCAGTCGTCGCCGCGATCTCGGTGTCCGGGCCGATCGACCGAATGGGTCGTCGCCCGGGGGCCCGCTGGGCGGCGGATCTGCTTGCGGCCGCGGAAGCCTTGCACAAGCGACTCTGAAATCCGCCGGTCCATCACCGTTTCCTGCGCGGTCCGCTCGTGGCACAGTGCTTGCGAGAACACGTTCCTTCGATCCGAACGGGAGCCGCCGCAGTGGGCACCAACCAGCGGGCGCAGGTCACCATGACCGACGCCGAGATCACCGAATTCGTCGAACGCAGCCGGGTCGCGACGATGGCCACCATCGGGCCGAACGGCGCCCCGCATCTGATCGCCATGTGGTACGCGATCGTCGACGGCGAATTGTGGTTCGAGACAAAGGCGAAGTCGCAGAAGGCCGTCAATCTCCGCCGCGACAACCGCATCACGGTGATGATCGAGGACGGCGAAACCTACGACACCCTCCGCGGGGTCTCCTTCGAGGGCACCGCCGAGATCGTCGACGACCCCGCCGCGCTGTGGGCGGTCGGCGTGAGCATCTGGGAGCGCTACACCGGTCCGTACACCAAGGACGTCGATCCGGCGATCGAGATGATGCTCAACAAGCGCGTTGCGGTCCGGGTGAAGCCGGACCGGGTGCGCTCCTGGGACCACCGCAAGCTCGGGCTGCCGGCAATGCCGCTCGGCGGCAGCACCGCGCAGTACCTGCCGGAGTAGTTCCGGTCGAAAATGGGCGCGACGCGGCGCCCGTACGGCGGTACGGTCACGATGCGACCGACAAACAGGAGGAACGCATCGTGACCGAGTCCGAGAACGAACAAATCAAGCAACAGTTCCGCGAGGCTCTCGACAAGAAGAACCACAAGAACGCGGCGCCGACCACGGCGACCGCCGGTGATTCGAAGATTCATCACACCCACGGGCCCGCCGACCACAAGCGTGAATTCCGCCGCAAGAGCGGCTGATGGACGCGGCGACCCCCACAACGACGAAGGTCCCTCCGGCGTGTGCCGGAGGGACCTTCGCTTTGTAGCCCCGACGGGATTTGAACCCGCGCTACCGCCTTGAGAGGGCGGCGTCCTAGGCCGCTAGACGACGGGGCCAGGACTTGCAGAACAGGCACGCTCTCCGTGGTAGCCCCGACGGGATTTGAACCCGCGCTACCGCCTTGAGAGGGCGGCGTCCTAGGCCGCTAGACGACGGGGCCAGGGAACGTGCCGTACTGCATGGCAACCCGATATTCGACCGCCGCGATGCCTGAGCATCACAGTGAACGTTCACCGGATTTCCGCTGGGGTACCAGGACTCGAACCTAGAATGGCTGAACCAGAATCAGCTGTGTTGCCAATTACACCATACCCCAATGGCTTGTCCCGACGACCTCCGCTGCGCGGCTTCGGCCGTCGTTCGAACCGAGGAGAACAATAGCAAAGCCCACCCGCAATCCTCCAAATCGGCTGGTCAGGGGCCCTAACTGAGCCGCCCGACCAGCCGACGGAGTCACTGGGTGATGGTCGCGCGAGCGGCGCGCAGCCGGCTCAGGGTCGTCTCCCGGCCGAGCAGTTCCATCGACTCGTACAGCGGCGGGCTGATGTGCGAGCCGGTGACCGCGACCCGCACCGGGGCAAACGCCTTGCGCGGCTTGAGCTCCAGCCCCTCGATGAGTGCGACCTTGAGCGACTCCTCCAGGTCGGCCGTCGCCCACGTGGCGAGGCCCTCGAGCGCCGCGATGGTCGCGTCCAGCACCGGTGCGGCGTCGGCACCCAGGTTCTTCGCCGCGGCCGCCGGATCGATCGCGAACTCGCCCTCGGAGACGAACAGGAACTTCAACAGGTCCCAGGCGTCCGAGAGCACCACGATGCGCGTCTGCACGAGGTCGGCGGCCACGTCGAACTGATCGGCGGTCACCGCGTCGACAGGATGGCCGTGCGACGTCAGGTACGCCCGGAGGCGGGCCGAGAAGTCCGCCGCCTCGAGCAGCCGGATGTGCTCGGCGTTGATGGCGTCGGCCTTCTTCTGGTCGAACCGCGCCGGATTCGAGTTGACCTTGCCGATGTCGAAGGCCGCGACCATCTCGTCGAGGGAGAACACATCGCGGTCGTCGGCGATGCTCCAGCCGAGCAGTGCCAGGTAGTTCAGCAGGCCCTCGGGGATGAAGCCCCGATCCCGGTGGATGAACAGATTCGACTCGGGATCACGCTTGGACAGCTTCTTGTTGCCCTGCCCCATCACGAACGGCAGGTGGCCGAACTCCGGAGTGAAATCCGCCACACCGATGCGCTGCAGCGCCTCGTACAGTGCCAGCTGCCGCGGGGTCGAGGACAGCAGGTCCTCGCCGCGCAGCACGTGTGTGATCTTCATCAACGCGTCGTCGACCGGGTTGACGAGCGTGTACAGCGGGATGCCGTTGCCGCGGGTGAGCGCGTAGTCGGGAACCGTGCCCGCCTTGAAGGTGGTCTCCCCCCGAACCAGGTCGACCCAGGTCAGGTCGTGGTCGGGCATGCGAAGGCGCACGACGGGCTTGCGACCCTCGTCGAGGTACGCCTGCCGCTGCTCCGGCGTCAGGTCGCGGTCGAAGTTGTCGTAGCCGAGCTTCGGGTCACGGCGCGCGGCGATGTGCCGAGCCTCGACCTCCTCGGGCGTGGAGAACGACTCGTACGCCTCACCGGCCGCGAGCAATTTCGCGACGACGTCCAGGTGCAGATCGCGGCGCTGGGACTGCCGGTACGGCTCGTACGGGCCGCCGACCTCGGGACCCTCGTCCCAGGTCAGGCCGAGCCAACGCAACGCGTCGAGGATCGCCTGGTACGACTCCTCCGAGTCGCGGGCGGCGTCGGTGTCCTCGATGCGGAAGACGAACTTGCCGCCGTGGTGCCGCGCATAGGCCCAGTTGAACAGGGCGGTGCGGACGAGCCCGACGTGCGGGGTTCCGGTGGGAGACGGACAGAAACGGACGCGCACTTCGCTGGTGGTCATGGCTCACTTGGGTCGAGGAGGACAGGGGTCACTCCCAGGTTAGTCCTCCCCGACGCAAATGCCGCGTGCGTGCCGTCGCCACGGCGAGGGCGGTGATCAGCCCTTCGCGACCACCGGGTTGGTCAACGTTCCGATGCCCTCGACCGTGATGCTCACGCTGTCCCCGGCGACGATCGGACCGACACCCTCGGGCGTCCCGGTCAGGATGACGTCACCGGGCAACAGCGTCATGACCGCCGAGATCCACTCGATGATCTTCGGAATGTCGTGCAGCAGTAGCGAAGTCCGGCTGCGCTGCTTGACCTCGCCGTTCACCTCGGTGCGGATCTCGACATCGGAGGCGTCGAGGTTCGTCTCGATCCACGGGCCGAGCGGACAGAAGGTGTCGTGACCCTTCGCTCGGGTCCACTGACCGTCCTGGCGCTGGTGATCGCGGGCCGAAACGTCGTTGGCGACCGTGTAACCGAGCACCACGTCGAGGGCCTTGGACGCGGGCACTTCCTTGCAGGGCCGGCCGATGACGATCGCGAGCTCGCCCTCGTAGTGGACCTCGTTCGAGCTGGGCGGCAACACGATCGGCGCACCCGGGCCGACGATCGAGGTGTTTGGCTTGATGAAGATGACCGGATCCTCCGGCGCCTCACCGCCCATCTCGGCGGCGTGAGCGGCGTAGTTCTTGCCGATGCAGATCACCTTGCTCGCGAGAATCGGCGCGAGCAGCCGGACATCGGCGAGCGGCCAGCTGCGACCGGTGAACGTCGGAGTCCCGAAGGGATGTTCGGCGATCTCCTTCGCGGTCCGCGCGTCCCCCTCCCCCTCGATCGACACGAAGGCGACCCCGTCCGGGCTGGCAATTCGACCTAGGCGCATGTGCGAATACTAGCGCTGTTTCACATTATGAGAAATGCGTTTCATTCTTTGAGAAGGGCTACGTACCGTGGAGGCATGACCAGCATTCAGGCGCCCCCCGGCCACACCGCCCGGCGCTGGGTCGTCCTCGGGCTCGGCGTCTTCGCCCAGGCGGCCCAGGCCGTCCTGGTCAACGGAACCGCGTTCCTGATCCCGACGCTGCACGACGAGTACGGGCTGAGCCTCGCCCAGGCGGGAACCCTCGCCTCCGCACCGGTGTTCGGCGTGATGCTGACCCTCGTCGCCTGGGGCGCACTCGCCGACCGGTACGGCGAACGCCTCGTCCTGACCGCCGGCCTGGCGCTGGCGGCCGTGGCCACCACCGCTGCGGCCGCCACCTCGCCCACGGCCGCGCTGGCGGTACTGCTGGCACTCGGAGGCGCCGCGAGCGCGGCGGCCAATGCCGCCAGCGGGCGGGTCGTGGTCGGGTGGTTCCCACCGGACCAACGCGGACTCGCCATGGGAATCCGACAGATGTCGATTCCCCTCGGTGTCGCGCTCGCGGCCCTGACGATCCCACTGCTCGCCCGCGACCACGGGATCGGCTGGGCACTCGCCTTCCCCGCGGCGGTGGCCGCGCTCGCGGCTGTGGCGTGCGCCGTCGGGATCGCCGATCCGCCGCGCCCCGAACGCGGTCACGCCGCGCAGCTCGGCCTGCTCGCCAATCCGTACCGGCAGGGCAGCGTCCTGCAACGCATCCACGCCACCTCGGTGTTGCTGGTGGTGCCGCAATACGTGGTGTGGACGTTTGCGCTGGTGTGGCTGGTCACCGATCAGGGGTGGGCCGAGTCTGCCGCAGGCATCGTGATCACCGCGGCACAGTTCCTCGGTGCGGCGGGCCGGGTCGCGGCGGGTGTGTGGTCCGATCGGGTCGGCAGCCGGCTGCGCCCCCTGCGGCTCGTGGCGGTGGCAGTGGTCGCGTCCATGTGCGCACTGGCGGCCGCCGCCGCCACCGGCTCTCCGGTCGCCGTCGTGCTGTTGGTGATCGCGTCGGTGACCACCGTCGCCCCCAACGGCCTGGCCTTCACGGCGGTGGCCGAGATCGCAGGCCCCTACTGGGGTGGACGGGCGCTTGGCGTCCAGAACACGGGCCAGTTCATCGCCGCAGCGGCAGTCGGTCCGGTGTTCGGTGCCGCTGTCGGCGCCATCGGGTTCCCGGCCGCGTTCGCCCTGGCGGCGCTGGTTCCGGCCCTCGCGGTACCCCTCGTCCCCTCCGATGCTTCGACCGAACGGGATCGTTCGGTCGAGTAGACCGGCCGAACGCTCCGTTCACGCGGGCGGACAGGCAGGGCACCCCGACCGACAAGACCGCCCGCGCACCGATCGGTGCGCGGGCGGTGTCGTGTGCTCGTGTGGATCAGAGCGCGGCGGCGATCCGGTCTCCGACCAGTGCCGTGACGATCGGGGCGTCACCGCGCGCGGCGAGATCGGCCTCGACGGCCCGCTCGATGCGAGCGGCGTCGTCCTCGCGGCCGAGGTGACGCAGCAGCAGCGCGACGGACAGGATCGCGGCGGTCGGGTCCGCGATGCCCTGACCGGCGATGTCCGGCGCGGAGCCGTGAACCGGCTCGAACATCGACGGGTTGGTGCCCGAGGCGTCGATGTTGCCGCTCGCGGCCAGACCGATGCCACCGGTGACCGCGCCTGCGAGGTCGGTGATGATGTCGCCGAACAGGTTGTCGGTGACGATCACGTCGAAGCGCGCGGGATCGGTGACCATGTAGATCGTGGCTGCGTCGATGTGGCAGTACGCCGTCTCGACGTCGGGGAACTCGGCGCCGACGGTCTCCACGGCGCGGGTCCAGATCCGGCCCGCGTTCGAGAGCACGTTGGTCTTGTGGATCAGCGTCAGGTGCTTGCGCCGGGTCTGCGCCAGCTCGAAGGCGTAGCGGACGACACGCTCGGCACCGAACCAGGTGTTGACCGACACCTCGGTCGCGACTTCCTGCGGCGTGCCGACGCGGATCGAGCCGCCGTTGCCGGTGTACGGGCCCTCGGTGCCCTCGCGGACGACGACGAAGTCGATGTCCGGGTTGGCCGCCAGCGGCGAGCTCGAGCCCGGGTAGGTGCGGGCCGGGCGCAGGTTCACGTGGTGGTCGAGCAGGAACCGCATGTTCAGCAGCAGGCCCCGCTCGAGGATGCCCGGACCGACGAGGCGCGGGTCACCGATCGCACCGAGCAGGATCGCGTCGTGCCGACGGATCTCCGCGAGCTCCGCCTCGGGCAGCAGCTCGCCGGTCTCGTTGTAGCGCTTGGCACCGAGGTCGTACTCGGTGGTCTCCACGTCGGGCACCAGCTTCCGCAGTACCTTCAGCGCTTCTGCGGTGACCTCGACACCGATGCCGTCACCGGGGATGACCGCAAGCTTCATGGACACACTCTCTTCTCGTAGAACCGACAGCGGGAGAATCCGACGGTGGCCGCGACCGTCGTCGACGATCGCGGCCACCGGGTGGAGATGGGGGGGATCAGGACAGGTCGACCTGCGCGACGCGGGCGTCGAGCTTCTCCACGACCTGCGCGACCTCGGCGTCACCGACGACACGGTCGACACGCAGGATGACGGTGGCGCCCTCGCCCTCGACGTCCTGGCTCAACGCGGCGGCCTGGATGTCGATGCCGGCGGTGCCGAGCACCGTGCCGAGCACACCGAGCACACCGGGACGATCCGCGTAGTGGACCACGATGTTGTGGCCCTCGGCGCGCAGGTCGAAGCTGCGGCCGTTGATGTTGACGATCTTCTCGACCTGCTGGAGACCGGTCAGCGCGCCCGCAACGGCGGTGACGGTGCCGTCCGCGGCGACCGCGCGCACCTCGACGGCGCTGCGGTGCGTCAGTGCCTCGCTGTGCTTGTCGACCTCGACCGCGACCCCACGCTGCTCGGCGAGCTGCGGGGCGTTGACGAAGGTGACGGCCTCGTCGCTGCTCGCGGAGAACAGACCACGCAGCGCCGCCAGTCCGAGGATGTCGACGTTCTCGGCGGACAGTTCACCGCTGACGACGACCTGCACGTTCTGCACGGCTTCCGGGGACAGCGTGCCGGCGATCAGGCCGAGCTTGCGGACCAGCTCGAGCCACGGTGCGACCTCTTCGCCGACCGGGCCACCGGAGACGTTGACGGCGTCGGGCACGAACTCGCCGGCCAGGGCCAGCAGGACACTCTTCGCGACGTCGGTGCCTGCGCGGTCCTGCGCCTCGGAGGTGGAGGCGCCGAGGTGCGGGGTGACGACGACGTTGTCGAGGTCGAACAGCTTGGAATCGGTGCACGGCTCGGTGTTGAACACGTCGAGGCCGGCGGCACGGACCTTGCCGCCGACGAGCGCGTCGTAGAGCGCGTCCTCGTCGATCAGGCCGCCGCGGGCGGCGTTGACGATGATGACGCCGTCCTTGGCCTTGGCGAGGCGCTCGGCGTTGATCAGGCCGGCGGTCTCCTTGGTCTTCGGCAGGTGCACGGAGATGAAGTCGGCGCGCTCGACGAGCTCGTCGATGTCGACCAGTTCGATGCCGAGCTGCGCGGCGCGCGCGGCGGGCAGGTAGGGGTCGTACGCGATGACGTTGGTCTCGAACGCGGCGAGGCGCTGGGCGAACAGCTGGCCGATGCGACCGAGGCCGACGACGCCGACGGTCTTGCCGAGGATCTCGGTGCCGTTGAAGCTGGACCGCTTCCAGGTCTTCTCACGCAGGGTGCGGTCGGCGGCCGGGATCTGGCGGGCGGTCGACAGCAGCAGCGACACGGCGTGCTCGGCGGCGGAGTGGATGTTCGAGGTGGGGGCGTTGACGACCATCACGCCACGCTCGGTCGCGGCCGGGATGTCGACGTTGTCGAGGCCGACGCCCGCGCGGCCGACGATCTTCAGCTTGGTCGCGGCGGCGAGCACCTCGGCGTCGACGGTGGTCGCGGAGCGCACCAGCAGCGCGTCGGCCTCCGGCACGGCGGCCAGCAGGGCGGGACGGTCCGGGCCGTCCACCCAACGCACCTCGACACCGTCTCCGAGCGCATCGACGGTCGATTGTGCGAGCTTGTCGGCGATCAGGACAACGGGGCGGCCATTCTGGCTCACGAGTGAACTCCCTGTGCTAGGTGTCTGGGCGGATCGTCCGCGAACCGGGCCCCATCGGCGCCCACGAGTTCGTGACCCGAACAGCTTAGTGGCCCGGACGGCCCGATATCACCCCGCGGGTCGGCAATACCACATCGTGGACGCCGACGGAAGTGTTCACGACCGGCTCCGGAACGCCTCCACCGCCGTGTCGATGGTCGGATAGAAGTGGTCGGTCCCGAACCGCTCCCCCAGTCCGAGCGCGCGCAGCTTGTCCTTGACCGGGTCCTTCATTTCGGCGAAGACGAGTTGAATCCCGTTGCCGGACAGGTACTGATCGAGTTCGACGAGTTCGTCCATCGCGGTCGTGTCGACACCGGTGATGGGTTCGGCGGCGATGACCACCCACTGGACGGGCTCCGGCGCACGGGCTACGACCCGTCGGGTGTAGTCGTCGAAGATCGCGCCGTTGGCGAAGAACAGTTGCGCGTCGAACCGCACGATCGCCAATCCCGGGATCCGGGCACCGGACGGGTAGCGCTTGATGTCGTGATAGCCGGCCACCTCCGGCGTCACCACCAGCTCGGTCCGGTAGGGACGCCACGCGTGCACCACCACCGACACGAAGGACAGGGCTATCGCGACGAGGATGCCCTCGAGTACCCCGACGAGGGCGACCCCGAGGAACGCGGCGATCGCGAGGCCGGTCTCGACCCGGCTCATGTGCCACATCTCGACAATGCTCCGGATGTCGACGAGCGACGTCGCAGCGACGATCACGACGGCGGCCAGGGCAGCCGACGGCAGGTAGGCGGTGACACGCGGCGCGACCAGGATGAACACCACGATCAGGACCGCCCCGACCACACCGGCGAGCTGCGTTCGGGCACCGTTCTGTTCGGCGACCGGTGTTCGGGAGGAGCTCGCCGACATCGGGAACCCGCCGAGCAGTCCGCTCGCGACATTCGCGGTCCCGATCGCCCGCATCTCGTGACTGCCGTCCACGGATTCGCCGCGGCGGGCCGCGAACGTCCGCGACAGGACGCCGGTGTCGGCGAATGCGACGAGCGCGATTCCCGCTGCGGGCCCGATCAGTTCGCCGACGTCCGACCACTGCAGGCCGCCGAGGGCGGGCGCGGGCAGACCGTGTGGCAGTGCGCCGGCCATCGGGATCTCGTCGGCGAGGCCGAGCAGATATGCGACCACGATCGATCCGATCACGGCGACCAGCACACCGGGGATGCGACTGTGGAACAGCTTGAACGCCAGGATCACCGCGATACCGCCGACACCGATGGCCGCCGCTCGGCCGTCGATCTCGCCTCCGACGATCGCGGACACCGTCTGCCGGATCTCGTCGATCAGGTTGACCCCGTCGACGGAGAATCCGAGCAGTTTCGGGATCTGGCTGACGACGACGACCAGCGCGATACCGTTCAGGTAGCCGAGCCGGATCGGTTTGGACAGCAGGTCGGTGACGAAGCCCAGTCTGAGCAGTCCGCCGACGATCAGGATCGCGCCCATGAGGATCGCGAGCAGTCCCGCGAGGGCGACGGCCCGGTCCGGACTTCCTGCAGCGAGCGGGAGGACGGCCGCGCCGATGATCGGGGCGAGTGAGGAGTCGGGGCCGAGCACCAGGATCTTGGAGGGACCGACCAGGGCGTAGACGACGAGCGGCACGATGGTCGCGTACAGGCCGGTCTCCGGCGGAAGACCTGCCGCCTGCGCATAGCCCATCCCGGCCGGGATCAGCAGTGCGGTCAGCGCGATACCGGCGGTGATGTCGGAACGCAGCCAGGACCGCTCATAGTTCCGGGCGACCACGACGCCCGGTAACCACGTGCGCAACAACGATTCACGTGCCATGCGCCCACCGCCTCGCAAAAACGCGAGGACCCGATGTCCTCCCGAACAGTGTGCACTGCCGGAGAGGGACATCGGGTCCCGAAATGCGCTTCGCGCCGTCCGCGCTCTCACCCGTGAAGGGTGAAATCAGCGCACGGGTGGCGCAGCCGCCTAAGCGGTTTCGGTGATCGGGCGATCGACCCAGCTCATCAGGTCGCGCAGCTTCTTGCCGGTGACCTCGATCGGGTGCTCGGCGTTCGCCTTGCGCAGGCCCTCGAGCTCGGTGTTGCCGTTCTCGACGTTGGCGACCAGGCGGCGGGTGAACTCGCCGGACTGGATGTCCGCCAGGATCTCCTTCATGCGCTCCTTGGTGCCGGCGTCGATGACGCGCGGGCCGGAGAGGTAGCCACCGAACTCGGCGGTGTCGGAGACCGAGTAGTTCATGCGGGCGATGCCGCCCTCGTACATGAGGTCGACGATGAGCTTGAGCTCGTGCAGCACCTCGAAGTAGGCCATCTCGGGCGCGTAGCCGGCCTCGACCATGACCTCGAAGCCGGTCTTGACGAGCTCCTCGGTGCCACCGCAGAGCACGGCCTGCTCGCCGAAGAGGTCGGTCTCGGTCTCTTCCTTGAACGTGGTCTTGATGACGCCGGCGCGGGTGCCGCCGATGCCCTTGGCGTAGGACAGAGCCAGGGCCTGGCCCTCACCCTTCGGGTCCTGGTGGACGGCGATCAGGGCCGGAACGCCCTTGCCGTCGACGAACTGGCGGCGCACCAGGTGGCCGGGGCCCTTCGGGGCGACCATGCCGACGGTGACGAACTCCGGAGCCTTGATCAGGTCGAAGTGGATGTTGAGGCCGTGACCGAAGAACAGCGCGTCGCCGTCCTTGAGGTTCGGCTCGATGTCGTTCTTGAAGATCGACGCCTGCGCGGTGTCGGGTGCGAGCACCATGATCACGTCGGCCCACTCCGAGACCTCCGCCGGGGTGCCGACGGTCAGGCCCTGCTCCTCGGCCTTCGCGCGGGACTTCGAGCCCTCCTTGAGGCCGATGCGGACGTCGACACCGGAGTCGCGCAGGCTCAGCGAGTGCGCGTGGCCCTGGCTGCCGTAGCCGATCACCGCGACCTTGCGGCCCTGGATGATCGACAGGTCGGCGTCATCGTCGTAGAACATCTCGACTGCCACTGGTATTACCTCTCCTCTGGTTAGAGCCTTGCGTGAATATGTAGAACTTAGCTAGCGAGTGGCCGTGATCGACTTCGGGCCACGTCCGACGGCGACGACACCGGACTGGACGATCTCCCTGATGCCGTACGGGTCGAGCATCCGCAGCAGCGCGTCGAGCTTGGACCGGGTGCCGGTCGCCTCGACGGTGAGCGACTCGGGCGAGACGTCGATCACCTTGGCGCGGAACAGGTTCACCGTCTCGATGACCTGGGTGCGCACACTGGCGTCGGCACGCACCTTGATCAGCACGAGCTCCCGCGCGACCGAAGCCTCGCCTTCCTGCTCGACGATCTTGATGACGTTGACGAGCTTGTTCAGCTGCTTGGTGACCTGCTCGAGCGGGAACTCGTCGACGGTGACGACGATCGTCATGCGCGAGATGTCGGGCAGCTCGGTGCCACCGACGGCGAGGGACTCGATGTTGAACCCACGCCGGGAGAACAGCGCCGCGACTCGCGCCAGCACGCCCGGCTTGTCCTCGACGAGAACGCTGAGGGTGTGACTGGTGCTCACTTGGTGTCCTCCGTTTCGGTGGCAGCGGCGGCGCCGGAGCGCTGCTCGCGCTCCATGGCCTCGTGGATGACGGCAGGCTCGGCGGCGGCCTCGTCGTCGTCGAACAGCGGACGGAAGCCCCGCGCCGCCTGGATCTCGTCGTTGCTGGTGCCCGCGGCGACCATCGGCCACACCTGGGCGTCCGCGCCGACGATGAAGTCGATGACGACCGGCTTGTCGTTGATCGACTGCGCCTCGCGGATCGCGGCCTCCACGTCCTCCTCACGCTCGACGCGGATGGAATGGCAGCCCAGGGCCTCACCGAGCTTGACGAAGTCGGGGATCCGGACCGTGCCGTGCGTTCCCAGGTTGGTGTTCGAGTAGCGCTCCTCGTAGAAGAGGGTCTGCCACTGCCGCACCATGCCGAGGTTGCCGTTGTTGATCAGCGCGACCTTGATCGGCACGCCCTCGACCGCGCAGGTCGCGAGCTCCTGGTTGGTCATCTGGAAGCAGCCGTCACCGTCGATGGCCCACACTTCCCTGTCCGGCATGCCCATCTTGGCGCCCATCGCGGCGGGGACCGCGTAACCCATGGTGCCGAGGCCACCGGAGTTGAGCCAGGTGCGCGGCTTCTCGTACTTGACGAACTGCGCGGCCCACATCTGGTGCTGGCCGACGCCGGCGCAGTAGATGGCGTCGGGTCCGGCGAGCCGGCCGACGGCCTCGATGACGAACTCGGGCGAGAGGGCGCCGTCGGACGGCTTGCCGTACGCCAGCGGGTAGGTCTTGCGGAGACCGTCGAGGTACTCCCACCACGTGGTCAGGTCCAGGGTGGTGCCGGTGGCCTGGTCGGCGCGGATCGCCTCGATCAGCTCGACGATGACCTCCTTGCAGTCACCGACGATCGGCACGTCCGCGTAGCGGTTCTTGCCGATCTCCGCGGGGTCGATGTCCGCGTGGATGACCTTGGCGTCGGGTGCGAACGAGTCGAGCTGGCCGGTGACCCGGTCGTCGAAGCGGGCACCGAGGGTGATCAGCAGGTCCGACTTCTGCAGTGCGGCCACGGCGGCGACCGCGCCGTGCATGCCGGGCATGCCGCAGTGCAGCGGGTGACTGTCGGGGAACGCGCCACGCGCCATCAGGGTGGTGACCACCGGGATGCCGGTCAGTTCCGCGAGCGCGAGCAGCTCCGCACTGGCCTCGGCCTTGATGACGCCGCCACCGACGTAGAACACGGGCGACTTGGACTCCGCGATCAGCCGCGCCGCCTCACGCACCTGCTTGCCGTGCGGCTTGGACACCGGGCGGTAGCCGGGCAGCCGCATCTCCGGCGGCCAGGAGAACGTCGTCTGCGCCTGCAGCACGTCCTTCGGGATGTCGACGAGGACGGCACCCGGACGTCCCGAGGACGCCAGGTAGAACGCCTCGGCCATGATGCGCGGGATGTCGATGCCGTCGGTGATCAGGAAGTTGTGCTTGGTGATCGGCATGGTGATGCCGGAGATGTCGGCTTCCTGGAATGCGTCGGTGCCGATCAGACCGCGACCGACCTGGCCGGTGATCGCGACGACGGGGACCGAGTCCATCTGGGCGTCCGCGAGGGGGGTCACCAGGTTGGTGGCACCGGGACCGGAGGTGGCCATGCAGACACCGACCTTGCCGGTCGCCTGCGCGTAGCCGGTCGCCGCGTGGCCGGCGCCCTGCTCGTGCCGGACGAGGACGTGCCGAACCTTCTGCGAATCGAAGAGCGGGTCGTAGACCGGGAGGACCGCGCCGCCGGGAATACCGAACACGGTGTCCACCTCGAGCTCTTCGAGTGCGCGGACGACAGACTGGGCGCCGGTGACCCGCTCGGGGGCGACCTGGCGTCGGGTTCCGGGCTGGGGTGCGGCCGCCGTGGGGCCGGGCTGAGCCCCGGTCTTGCGCGGCGTGGGCTGCGGCCGTGCGGTTGGTGCGCTCACTGGTGATTCCTCTGGCGTTGACGGTTCGAGCTGACTCCGGGCAACAAAAAACCCCCGTCAGCATTGTCTGCTGTACGAGGGTGGCGCGTCGTGCTTTGCGAGTTGACGTGGAATCGACTCAGGCGACGACGCGCCGGCCGATTACGAGCAACTCATTCTGCTTCACGCGATCGAAGGTAGGCGCGTCAAGGGTGAACAGTCAACTTTTTGAGCAAGCTGTTCCAGAATGTGAGAAGCGCCGGCCGCAATGCGAGGATGGTGCTGTGTCGTCCCCATCGCAGCCCGTGCCACCGCCCTCATCCTCCCACACCGGCGAGCCGTCCCACACCGCCGCCGAGCCCGCCGCCGCGACGGAGCCGGTCCGGCATTCCATCCAGATCTCGAGCCTCGGCCTGCTCGGGGTGTTCCTGCTCGCCTTCGGGTTGAGCTTCGTGATCTTCCCCAGCCCGCCGTGGGTGTCGGTCCTGTGGCTGATCCCGATCGCCGTCGCCTACTGGATGCTGCGCGTCCGGACCGTCGTCGACACCGTCGGCCTGCACGTTCGCCGACCGTTCAGCAGCGAGGTGATCACCTGGGACCAGGTGAAGGGCATCCGGTTCCCGAAGCGCAGCGGCTGGGCGCGCGCCGAACTGACCGACGGCACCGAGAAGACACTGCCGGTGGTCACCTTCGGTCGGCTCCCCCTGATCGCCGAGGCGAGCGGCGGCCGGGTCACCGACCCGTACGCGGTCGCCGACCGCATCGAACGCGAACGGCGCGAGCAGGAGCGGGCCGAACGCGAGGCCGCCGAGGAGCATGGGGCCGAGTCGGCTCCGGACACCGAATAACACGCGCGTACCGTTGACGACGAGCACCCGACGTCGGTCGGGCGGTCCTTCGGCTCTGTCGACCTCCTGGGCACAGCCCCTGTGACCGTCCGAAACAGCCCCGCACGTCGGGTTCGACGATTCACGGCGCACCCGACGGTCCCAGCCCACCGGCCCGGCGGACGCGCCCCGATGAGCGAAGGACACCCATGCCCCCGCTGAGGTCACGCACCACCACTGTCGGACGCAACGCTGCCGGAGCCCGCTCGCTGTGGCGTGCCACCGGAATGACGGACTCCGACTTCGGCAAGCCGATCGTCGCGATCGCGAACTCCTACACCCAGTTCGTCCCGGGTCACGTGCACCTCAAGAACGTCGGCGAGATCGTCGCCGAGGCCGTCCGCGCCGCCGGCGGTGTCCCGCGCGAATTCCACACGATCGCCGTCGACGACGGCATCGCGATGGGCCACGGAGGCATGCTGTACTCGCTGCCGAGCCGCGAGATCATCGCCGACTCGGTCGAGTACATGGTCAACGCCCACACCGCCGACGCGCTGGTGTGCATCTCCAACTGCGACAAGATCACTCCCGGCATGCTCAATGCCGCGATGCGCCTGAACATCCCGACGGTGTTCGTCTCCGGCGGTCCGATGGAGGCCGGCAAGGCCGTCGTGGTCGGAGGCGTCGCGCAGGCTCCCACCGACCTGATCACCGCGATCTCCGCGAGCGCCAACGACTCCGTGTCCGAGGAGGGCCTCGACGAGGTCGAGCGCAGCGCGTGCCCGACGTGTGGTTCGTGCTCGGGCATGTTCACCGCGAACTCGATGAACTGCCTCACCGAGGCTCTCGGCCTCGCGCTGCCGGGCAACGGTTCGACGCTGGCCACTCACGAGGCCCGCCGCGCGCTGTTCAGCAAGGCCGGCACCACCGTCGTCGAGGCCGCGCTGCGCTACTACCGCGACGAGGACGAGTCGGTCCTGCCCCGTAACATCGCCACCCCCAAGGCCTTCCGCAACGCAATGGCGCTCGACGTCGCGATGGGCGGTTCCACCAACACGGTGCTGCACACCCTCGCCGCGGCTCAGGAGGGCGAGGTCGACTTCGACCTGTCCACCATCGACGAGATCAGCCGCCGGGTGCCGTGCCTGTCGAAGGTCTCCCCGAACTCCGACTACCACATGGAGGACGTGCACCGCGCCGGTGGCATCCCCGCCCTGCTCGGGGAGCTCCGTCGCGCCGGCCTGCTGGAGACCGAGGTCTCCACGGTGCACACCAAGAGCTTCGACGAGTGGCTCGACACCTGGGACATCCGCTCCGGCAAGGCGTCCGACGAGGCGCTCGAACTGTTCCACGCCGCGCCCGGTGGCGTCCGCACCACCGAGCCGTTCTCGACCGACAACCGGTGGAGCGCGCTCGACACCGACGCCGAGGGCGGCTGCATCCGCGACCTCGAGCACGCCTACACCGTCGAGGGCGGCCTCTGCGTGCTGCGCGGCAACATCGCCGTCGACGGCGCGATCCTCAAGACGGCGGGCATCGACGAAGACCTCTTCTCCTTCCAGGGCCCGGCGGTCGTCGTCGAGTCGCAGGAGGAGGCGGTCTCGGTGATCCTGCAGAAGCAGATCAAGCCGGGCGACGTGATCGTGGTCCGCTACGAGGGCCCCAAGGGCGGTCCCGGCATGCAGGAGATGTTGCACCCGACCGCATTCCTCAAGGGCGCCGGTCTCGGCAAGGTGTGCGCGCTGATCACCGACGGCCGCTTCTCGGGCGGCACCTCCGGCCTGTCCATCGGCCACATCTCCCCCGAGGCCGCGGCCGGTGGCGTGATCGGACTCGTCGAGAACGGCGACCAGATCCGGATCGACGTCGCGACCCGCACCCTCGAGGTGCTCGTCGACGACGGCGTGCTCGCCGAGCGGCGCGCGAAGATGGAGGCGTCCGAGCGCCCGTGGCAGCCGGTCGACCGGCAGCGCACCGTGACCACCGCGCTGCGCGCCTACGCGGCGCTGGCCACCTCCGCGGACAAGGGCGCGGTCCGACAGGTCCCGTAACTCCACGGCACGAGACAGAACAACGGAAGCAGGCAGTCGATCCGATCGACTGCCTGCTTCCGGCCGTTCGGGTTCGCGCCCGGCCCGGTCAGACCAGTGGATTCGCCCCGTTCAGGAAGATCCACAGGCACACACCGCCCGCGACACCGAGCACCAACGCCAGGAACGACCCGACGTGCGGGCGGGTGGCCCACTTGCGCCGTCCCTCGACCGAGATCCGGCCCGGGCCGGCGAGGATGATCGCGACCAGCATCGCCACCAGGAGCAGTTCGAGTTCGGGACCGTCCGGCGCGAACCACTGCAGTCCGGGTTCGGCGGCCTGCCGGACGCACCACGCGTTGATCAGCACGGCGAGCAACCCGGCGGCGGCGAGCGGGGTGAACAGGCCGAGGATCAGGAACCCACCGGCCACGACCTCACCGATCGCCCCGGCGGTGGCCAGCAGCTTCGCCTGCTGATACCCGGAGTCGACGAGATACATCTCGAAACCGTCGAGACCCGGCCCGCCCCAGAGGCCGAACAGTTTCTGCAGCCCGTGCGCGAGCGCCAACGCACCCACCGCCACCCGCAGCACGAGCAGCCCGAGGTCGAGCGTGCCTCGTGGGGTGACCGGCGCCGGCGTCGGTGCCACCACCTCGGGTGCCGCGACAGGCGCGGCCAGCGCGGCCGCCAGCTCGCGGTCGTAGGAGTCGGCGGTCCGCAGTTCCTCGGTCGGATGCATGGCGGGAGCCACCACGTCGTCCTCCGGGTCCGGGATGCGGGCCCCGGAGTACGTCGGAATCTGCTCGGTCGGCATCAACCCGAGGTCGTCGTCGGTGGTCGGAAACCGTTCCGTCGGCTGGTCGAACGGGCTGGACGCGGACCGGCCGAAACTCTCGGTGTCCGTGTTCTGTCGCGGGTTGTCGGTCACGAATCCCAGCGTAGAACGGGTGAGGACCACCGACCGGTTCGGCGCGCGGGACAACGTTTGTCGTACCGTGCCAGGTATGGCGATCTCTCGTGCGGCGTACCGCACCGCGGTGCTGTCCACCCTCGCCGCGGTCGCCGTCGCCGGCTGCGCACGCTTCGACGACAGCGCGTCCAGCCCGTTCACCCCGGTACCGTCGTTCTCCGCCGGGGAGGTCCGACCCCGCGAGCCCAGTGCACCGCCCACCCCGACACCGGGTGCGGCCGCGCCGACCGCCACACCGATGCCCTGCGCCGATCCCGACCCGGCCGTGGTTGCCACCTGCCTGGACACCACCGGTTCGGTCACGATGCTGCCCGGCGGGCAGTCGGTGCTGGTGACCGAGCGTCGGACCGGACGGATCCTGCGGGTGACGCCCGGCACACCCGTCCAGGAGGTGGCCCGGCTCGCCGTCGACGGATCCGGCGACGGCGGACTACTCGACGTCGCGCTCTCCCCCACGTACACCGAGGACAACCTGCTGTACGCGTACGTCACCACCGGTGGCGACAACCGGGTGGTGCGGATCGCCCCCGGCGACACCCCGAAGGACGTGCTCACCGGCATTCCGCGCGGCGCGAGCGGGAATGCGGGCGCACTCCTCTTCACCGCCCCCGACGAGTTGACCGTTCTCACCGGCGATGCCGGGAACCCCTCTGCGGCAAACGATCCCGGATCGCTGGCCGGAAAGGTCCTGCGGGTGACCGCCCTGACACCGGCGCCGGTGCAGCCGATGCCCCAGATCGTGCTGTCCGGGATCGGTACCGCCGGCGACGTCTGCCCGGACCCCCGTGGTGGCGTCTGGATCACCGACCGGACCGTCCTCGAGGACCGCCTGCAGCGGGTCGCGGCCGACGGCGCCACCGGGATGCCGGTGTGGACCTGGCCCGATCGTCCCGGGGTGGCCGGGTGCACCCCGGTCGACGGCGGCATCGCGGTGTCCCTGTCGGCGGGCAAGGCCCTCGCGGTGCTGCCGCTCGACGCGCACACCGGTGCCGCCCAGGCCGCACCGTCCCTTGTCGCGCAGGACAAGTACGGCCGACTCGGCGGGGCCGCCCTCGGCGCGAACAGCGAGGTGTGGGTGTCGACGGTGAACAAGTCCGGTGGCGACGTCCCGGCTCCGAGCGACGACCGCGTGGTCCGGATCCCCGCACCCCAGGGCGGCGGCGGCTTCGACTGACCGCGCGCCCCGCGGGCGCTGCAACGGCGAATCCGCGGACCGCCGTCTCCCTCCGGTCAGCTCGTCTCGCCAGCGGGTTGCGGCACGGCGGCCGCGTCCCGTCTCGATCCGCCGAGAAGCGATGCGGCGGTGGGCAGCAGGAGGACGGTGATCGCCCCGGCCGCGACGAGGATCGACGCGTTCGCCGTGGTCATCTGTCCCGCGTTCACCGCGACCTCGGTGACCGCGACGATCAGCGGCAGACCCGTCGCCGCGTACAGCGCCACCCGGGCCCGCTCGCGGACCGTCGGTGGTTGCTGCGCCCCGTCGCCGCCCCGGTCGAAGCGCTCCGCGACGAACACCGGCAACCCACGCACCAGCAGGATCAGCAGGAAGAAGGCCACCAGGACGCCGGGATGGGCGGCCACCGCGGACACGTCGATCGACATGCCCGAGGTGACGAAGAAGATCGGGATGAGCAGTCCGAACGCCAACCCGTCGAGCTTGGCCTCGAGCTTCTCGTCTCCGCGCGGGAACGCCCGGCGGAGGATGAAGCCGGCGGCGAACGCGGCCAGGATGCCGTCCACGTCGAAGATACTCGCCAGCGCCCCGAGCGAGACCAGCAGCAGGATCGTCAACCGCACCGTGGTCTGGGCTGTCGTCTCGGACCCGAGGCGGATGATCGAGAGCACCTTCGAGCCCTCACGGCGCACCGTCGCCGGAATGAACGCGACGCCCACCGCCGCAGCGGCGAACAGCGCCAGCACGATCAGCGAACCGACGGTGCCGCGCGAGCCGAGCAGCACCGCCATCGCGACGACCGGCCCGAGTTCCCCGACCGCGCCGTGGTTGAGCACCGTCTTCCCGAGTCGGGTGTCGATCACCCCGCTGTCCTTGAGGATCGGGAGCAACGTGCCGAGTGCGGTCGAGGTCAGCGCGATCGCGATCGCGACCTCGGCATTGATCACCTCGGCCATCCCGAGCAGTCCGATCACGGTGAACGCGAGCGCAAGACACACCAGCCAGGTGACCAACGCGCGGCGTCCGCCCCGCCCGGTCAGCTCGTCGGTGTCGATCTCGTAGCCGGCGAGCAGGAACAGCATGCCCAGCCCGAGTTCACGCAGCAGCCCGATCTCCGGCCCCTGGACCGCGAGATCGAGGACGTGCGGGCCGATGACGATGCCCGCGATCAACAGCAGCACGACCTCGGGCACCAGCTTGCGCGGCACCAGACCCGCGAGCAGCGGCGCGATCACCGCGCACAGGGCTATCCAGAAGAGGGAGGCTCCGACCGAGGGCATTGCCCGATTATGGTGGCCGCGCAGCTCGTTTCGGGTCAGCCCGCGCCGGTCCGGCCCGCCGAGTGTGCAGATACCGTCGCATCGCGTCAGAGGCGACGACGGCAACCGCGCACCCGGCGTCAGCCGGTGTGGGTCAGGAGCAGGCCTCGATGACCAGTTCCTTGACGCGGGCCGGGTCGGCCTGTCCCTTGGTGGCCTTCATGACGGCGCCGACGATGGCGCCCGCCGCGGCGACCTTGCCGCTGCGGATCTTCTCCGCGACATCGGGGTTCGCGGCCAGAGCCTCGTCGACGGCGGACTTGATCAGGGTGTCGTCACGAACCACGACCAGCTCCGGGTGGGCGGCGACGACCTGCTCCGGGTCGCCCTCGCCGGCGAGCACGTGGTCGACGACCTGACGGGCGACCTTGTTGTTGAGCTTGCCGCTGTCGATCAGCGCGACGACCTGAGCAACCTGAGCCGGGGTGATCGGCAGATCGGCAAGTTCGACGCCGCGGGTGTTGGCCTGCTGCGTCAGGTAGGACACCCACCAGGACCGCGCCGCGTCGGCGGGCGCACCGGCCTCGGTGGTGGCAATGACCAGGTCGAGCGCGCCTGCGTTGACCAGGTCGCGCATCACCTCGTCGGACACGCCCCACTCGGCCTGGATCCGGGCGCGGCGCAGCCACGGCAGCTCGGGCAGGGTGCCACGCAGTTCCTCGACCCATTCGGCGTTCGGTGCGACCGGTTCGAGATCGGGCTCGGGGAAGTAGCGGTAGTCCTCGGCGGTCTCCTTACGGCGCCCGGCGGACGTGGTGCCGTCGGCCTCCTGGAAGTGCCGGGTCTCCTGGATCACCTCACCGCCGGACACCAGGACCGCCGCCTGCCGGCGCATCTCGTAGCGCACCGCGACCTCGACGGACTTGAGCGAGTTGACGTTCTTGGTCTCGGTGCGGGTGCCGAACTCCTGCGCACCGATCGGCATCAGGGAGATGTTCGCGTCGCAGCGCATCGACCCCTGATCCATCCGGACGTCGGAGACGTCGAGGGCCTTGAGCAGGTCCCGCAGCGCGGTGACGTAGGCGCGCGCAACCTCCGGTGCCCGCTCGCCGGCACCGGTGATCGGCTTGGTGACGATCTCGACCAGCGGCACACCGGCGCGGTTGTAGTCGAGCAGCGAGTGGCTGGCGCCGTGGATGCGTCCCGTCGCGCCGCCGACGTGCAGCGACTTGCCGGTGTCCTCCTCCATGTGCGCCCGCTCGATGTCGACCCGCCAGGTGGTGCCGTCGTCGAGGACCACGTCGAGGTAGCCGTTGGTGGCGATCGGCTCGTCGTACTGGGAGATCTGGTAGTTCTTCGGCTGGTCCGGGTAGAAGTAGTTCTTGCGCGCGAACCGTCCCCACGGGGTGATCGAACAGTTCAGCGCGAGACCGATCCGGATCGCGGACTCGACCGCGGACCGGTTGACCACCGGCAGCGAACCCGGAAGGCCCAGGCACACGGGGCACACCTGGGTGTTCGGCTCGGCTCCGAACGTGGTCGGGCAGCCGCAGAACATCTTGGTGGCGGTGTGCAGCTCGACGTGCACCTCCATGCCCATCACGGGCTCGAACTTCGCGAGCACCTCGTCGTAGGCGAGCAGGGCATCGGACATGGCGGCAGTCATGGTCCCGAGTTTATTCGCCCCCGCCGGGGAGGGACGACTCGCATCCGGCTCGGCCGGGCACGACTCGCATCCGGCTCAGCCGAAGATGACCCGCATCTCCTGATATCGCTCCAGCGGGACACTCTTGTGGTCGGCGAGGGCCTCGTCGAAGTGCACCTGCACGATGTCGGTGCCGCGCAACGCGACCATGTTTCCCCACTCCTGCCGCGCGACGAGGTCGGTGACCGCCATCCCGAGGCGGGTCGCGAGAACCCGGTCGAAGGCCGTGGGCACGCCGCCACGCTGGATGTACCCGAGCACGGTCGCGCGTGACTCGATCCCGGTGCGTTCCTCGATCATCGGCGCCAGCACCTCGGCAACGCCGCCGAGGCGCGGCCGGTCGAACCCGTCGAGCCCCTTCGTCGAGTACGCCTCGGTCATGTCCGGCAGGGTGAACCCCTCGGCGACGACGACCATCGGCGCGCGACCCCGATCCCGGACGCTGGTGACCCACGCGCAGATCTGTTCGATGCTCTCCGGGTGCTCGGGGATGAGGATCGCGTGCGCACCGCCCGCGGTGCCCGAGTGCAGCGCGATCCAGCCGGCGCCGCGCCCCATCACCTCGAGCACCATGCACCGTTTGTGCGAGTTGCCGGTGGTGCGCAGCCGGTCGATCGCCTCGGTGGCGATCTCGACGGCGGTGTCGAAGCCGAAGGTGTAGTCGGTCTGGTCGACGTCGTTGTCGATGGTCTTGGGGACCCCGACGATCTTGATGCCCGCGTCGTACAGACGCTGCGAGGCGGCCGCGGTGCCCTCACCACCGATCGCGATCACCGAGTCGACACCGAGGCGTTCCATGGTTCGCGCGATGTTCTCCGGCCCTCCGTGCGGGCCCTGGTACGGACCGAATCGACTGGTGCCCAAGATGGTTCCGCCCTCGTGCGACAACCCTCGGACGGTCGGGCGGTCGAGGTCCATCACATCGCCCTCGACCAGGCCGCGCCACCCGTCGAGGAACCCGACGAACTGCTGCCCGTACACGGTGGTGCCCTTGAGCACCGCACCCCGGATGACCGCGTTCAGTCCCGGGCAGTCACCGCCACTGGTGAGAATCCCGACCTTCGTCATCGCACACCCCTGTCCGCGCACCCTCGGCTGGGTCCGTGACCAATACTGCACCCGCCGGGTGCCCGCGGCATCCTGATCGATCGGCTGCGCACTTCCCCGCGCGCTCCTACCGTGGAGGGATGAGCCGGGACACCGAGACGGACGCGGCGCGCGCAGTCCTGCGGGATCAGTTCGAGAGGATCCGCGAACTGGTGGTCGCGGTGACCGACGGCCTGACACCGGAGGTGGCCGGTTATCGTCCCGGCCCGCAGGCGAACTCGATCGCCTGGCTGGTCTGGCACCTGACCCGCGTGCAGGACGATCATGTCAGCGATGCCGCCGACGTGGAGCAGGCGTGGACCTCCCGAGGCTGGCGGGAGCGGTTCGATCTGCCGTTCCCAGCCTCCGACACGGGTTACGGGCACGGCAGTTCCGAAGTCGCCGCCGTGCACCCGGAGGCGGCCCTGCTCGCCGATTACCACGGCGACGTGCACCTCGCGACGCTCGAGTACGTCGACGAGCTCACCCCCACCGAGCTCGACCGCATCGTGGACCGGCGGTGGGATCCCCCGGTCACGGTCACGGTGCGTCTGGTCAGCGTCATCGGCGACTGCCTGCAGCACCTGGGGCAGGCCGCGTATGTGCGGGGCCTGCACCAGGCGCGGTGATCGGGTTGTCCGCGCTCCGTCGGTTCAGGTGCGCAGAACGGAGTCGACGAGCTGGTGGACACCGGCCTTGAGTCGCGCGGTCTGCCCCGATTGGATGAGATGCAGCACGAGCTCGCCACCGAGAGTGCCGAGCAGGAGCCGTGCCAGCATGTCGGCGTCGACGTCCGGTCGGGCCTGCGACAGCAGTTCGGCGATGTGCCGGTACCAGAAGGCGTGGATCTCGTCGGCGTGCGGATCGTCGGCGGCGGTGTCGTAGGCCACCATCAGCCCGATGTTGGCGACGACGAGGTCGGTCATGGCGTCGAAGTAGGCCAGCAGCCGCTCGCCTGCCGGCGCCCCCGGGCCGAGCGGCGGCTCGCCGCTCACCACGGCCCGGCGCAGGTCCTCGGCGCGCTCGAGCACGAGCGCGCGCATCAGGCCGGCGCGGCTGCCGAACCGGTGGAAGAGGGTCCCCTTCCCGACGCCGGCGGCAGCCGCGATCTGCTCCATCGACACCTCGCCCGGGCCGTGTTCTGCGAGCAGCCGACCTGCCGCATCGAGAATCGCACGCCTGTTCCGCGCGGCATCGGCTCGCTCTGTTCTCTGGCCGTCGGACGACACAAAACCTCCATTGACAACTTGACCGGCGGTCCATATCGTTCGAGTGCACCAGGAACCGGACCGACGGTCAGATTAGGGGAGATCATAATGAAAGCAGTCGTGATGACGGCCACTGGTGGCCCCGACGTTCTCGTCACCCGAGAGGTCCCCGCGCCGTCCCCGGCGGACGGGGAGGTGCTGATCCGCACCGAGGCCACCCCGATTCTGTTCGTCGAGACGCAGATCAGATCCGGCGTCTTTCCCGCCCCGGCGGGGCCACCGGCGGTGTTCGGTACGCAGGCCGCCGGCGTCGTCACCCAGGTGGGCGCAGGCGTCGACACGGAGCTCGTCGGCACCCGAGTGATGGTCGCGGGCATGGGGATCGGCGCTCATGCCGAGTTGGTGTGCGCGCCTGCGACATCCACCGTCCCGATCCCCGACGGGCTCTCGTCCGTCGATGCCGCCGCGGTCATGATGGGCGGATCCGTCGCCATGACCCTGCTCGAGACCGCACGCCTGACGCGTGACGACACGGTCCTGATCGAAGCCGCCGGTACCGGCGTCGGCGGCTACCTGACCCAGCTCGCGCGTTCGCGGGGCGCGGGCAGGATCGTCGCGACCGCAGGCAACCCCGCGAACCGGGAACGCGCCCGCAGTCTCGGTGCGGACGTCGTCATCGACCACACCGAACCGGACTGGGCCGCTCGCCTCCCGGAGGCGTTGCGGGGCGCCACGATCGACGTCGCCTTCGAATCCATCGGCGGCGCCGGCTCACTCGCCGTCCTCGACGCGATGACTCCACTGAGCGGGCGAATGCTCTACTACGGAATGCTCGGTGGCGCACCCGCCGCCATCACGTCCTCGGACCTGTTGGCCCGCGGGCTGTCGCTCACCGGTTGCAGTGGCCCGGCCTGGCTCGATCGGGTTGCCTCCGCGCGATCGGCGGTCCTCGAACTCGCGGCGGGCGGCGCCATCACCCCGATCATCGACAGCGTAATCGGGTTCGACGACGCGGGGCGTGCACACGACCGGATCGAAATGCGGCATGCGAACGGCATGTTCGTGCTCACCCCCTGAACCGGGGCGGGGCCGTCCGGTACGTCGCTCGGCGAAACAGGATCGGCTCGCGGCCGGCGTCAGCCGGGAGTGACCACCCCGGCCTCGTAGGCGAGGACGACCGCCTGCGCGCGATCGCGCAGGTGCAGCTTCGCGAGCACCTTCCCCACGTGGGTCTTGACGGTCTGTTCGGCGACGAACAACGACTCGGCGATCTCGGTGTTGGACAGCCCTCGGGCGATCAGCTCGAGCACCTCCCGTTCGCGGGGCGTCAGCGTCGCGAGTTGCGCAGGCTCCGGCCGGCGGGCAGCACGCCGACTGGTGACGTCTGCGATCAGGCGGCGGGTCACCGACGGCGCGAGCAGCGCCTCACCGTCCGCGACGACACGGACCGCGCGGACCAGTTCGTCGGCGGGCGCGTCCTTGAGCATGAAGCCGCTCGCCCCCACCCGAAGCGCCTCGTACACGTAGTCGTCGATGTCGAAGGTGGTGAGCATCAGCACCCGCACCGGCGGCTGCAGCGCCGCGGACAGGATTCGCTCTGCGGCCTCCAGTCCGTTCAGCTCCGGCATCCGCACGTCCATCAGCACGACGTCGGGCCGCAGCCGGAGCACCTCGTCGACCGCGACCTTCCCGTTCGGGGCGTCGCCGACGACGCTGATGTCGGGTTGTGCGGCGAGCAGCGCCCCGAACCCCTGCCGCACCATCGCCTGATCGTCTGCAATGAAGACCGTGATCGCCACCCGGCAAGCCTAGGCCCGACCCACGCCCGGTTCGGGCACCGAGCCGCCCGCGGTGGACGGGATCCGGGCCCGCACCTCGAATCCGCCGCCCACCGCCGGATGCGCGGTCAGCGTTCCCCCGACCGACCGGGCCCGGTCCCGCATCCCGACGATGCCGTGGCCGCCACCGGAATTCGAGGCGGGCACGGATTGCGCCGCGGCCTCGTTGACGACCACCAGTTCGGTCACGGCCGCGTCCCCGGCCAGGTCCACCCGCACGGCCGCGCCCGGTGCGTGGCGCGCCGCATTCGCCAGCGACTCCTGCAAGATCCGGTACAGCGCGAGTCCGGACGTCTCGGGCAACGCAGGCAGCGGCCCGCGCTCGACGGTCACCGCCATTCCGGCCCGCCGGCCGGCGTCGATCAACTCGTCGATCCGGTCGAGTCCGGGCATCGGGGCGTTTTCGGGGGCCTGACCGTCGCTGCGCAGCACGCCGAGCATGCCGCGAATCTCGTTCAACGCCTCGCGGGCGGTCGCACCGATCGAGTCGAATTCGGCTGTCGCCTCGGGCGACAGGCCGCCGAGGCGGTAGGGGGCGCTCTGCGCCTGCACGACGACCAGCGACATGTGGTGGGCGACGACGTCGTGCAGGTCGCGAGCAATCCTCGCCCGCTCCTCCAGGATCGCGCGGCGCGCCCGCTCGACCTCGTTCTCCTCCTCCTGCCGGGCGAGTTGCCGCCGGGAGAGCACCAGCCAGCGGATCAGCAACCCGAACGCGACGAGGGCGGTGAGCCCGACGGCCCACCCGCGTCCGTCCTGGCCGGGGGCGTTCGCGAGGAAGAGCAGAGCGGTCGACACTCCCGCGACGGCAACCACCGGCAGCGGGGACCGCAGGCTGACGGCCAGCAGCAGGGCCATCAGCACCATCACGTGCACGACCTGCCACGGGAAGTCGTAGTCGGCGGTGCGGTCGTAGGCGACCGGGATGACCAATGCCCCGGCGGCCGAGATCGCCCAGCCCAGAGCTGGATTCGCTCGAATGAACAGCAGCGGCAGCGCGGCGAGGCCGGCGATCACCGGCTGCACTCCCGCGGGCACCCGGTGGGTCAGTTGCAGTGTCGGCCACGCGATCGCGAACAGCACCGCGGTCACGAACACCACGCCGATGTCGAGCCACTGGCCGCCGCTCAGTCGCGCGAGCCTCGGTCTCGCTCTCGTCGCGGCTCCCTGTGCGGTCCTGCGGAGTGCTCGTTTCGTCCTACCCACGCGAAGAACCCTAGGAAGCGGGACCCGAGATGTCCTCATACCGTGGGGTGAGATCGCCCTGGCACCGACGGGTGAGTCCGGGCGGTTCCCCGACGCCACGGTGCCGGCAGCGAACCAAGCCGCGGAGTGATGTTCGCAGGTACGGGCGATTTCTAGCGTCGGAACCATGCGGAAATCGACCTGGACAGTCCTCGCGGTGGGATGCGCGATCGCCGCCTCCACCCTCCTCCCGCCGCACACCGCCGGCGCCACTCCGGACGAACGCGACGCTCCGGCCGCGCTCGCGATCGCGGCCCTCACGACCGCCGATCCGATCGCCGCCGCGGCGCGGATTCCCGCCGACTTCGAGCAGGACTTCGGGTACCGGCCCGTGATCCGGGACGGGATGCTCGTCAACCCGCGCGGCACCTGCTCGTCGCCGGTCCCGCTGCCGGCCGAGTTCGACACCGCCTGCATGGGGCACGACCTCGGGTACGACCTGCTCCGCTACGCGGACCGGGCCGGGTCGCCGGTCGGTGCGTGGGCCCGGCTGGATCTGGACCGGCAGCTCGACGAACGGCTGCACGCCGCGTGCGCCGCCCGCCCCGACGATGTCACCCGGGCCTCGTGCCGGGCGGTCGCGATGGTCGCGGCGACCGCGGTGAACTCGAATTCGTGGCGGCAGAACTACGCCGCACCGCGCCCCGAACCGATCGGCCTGTCGGCGGCCGTCCTGGGTACGGCGGCGCTCGGCGGCGCCTTCGCCCTCCGCCGCCGGTCGGGGAGCACCGGCACCGTCGCACCGGTGGTGCCGGCGTGACGGCGACCCTCCCCCGGGCGCTGTCGCTGCCCGGCGTCACGATCACCGCGCCCCGGATCGCCACGACGGTGGCCGTGGCGTCCGCCGCGGCGGCGTCGCTCGCGCCGTCACTGCTGCCCCGCCCCGCGCTCGTGCAGGCGCTCCTCACCGGCCTGCTCGTGGCGGCCGGATGGGGACTCGCAGCGCTGCGGCATCGGCGCCCCGGCCGGCGCTCGGCGACAACCGAATCCGGATCGACGACGCGGACAGTGGCCGCAGGTGCGGGCGCAGTGACGGTGGGGTGGGCGGTGCTGATCGCCGACCACTGGCAGAACGGGGTGCGGTCCGCGATGGGTGTCGCCGCGGTCGGGCCCACCCACTGGGCACTGGTCCTGGTACTCGGCGGCGTGGTGGCCGCCGTCCTGATCGGCGGTGCTCGTGGGCTCGGCGCGCTGGCGCGGCGGCCGCACGGGAGACGGGTCGGCGCCGCGGTGCTCGTCACGGCGGTCACCGCGACGGTCTGGGCTGCGCCGGCCGCACTCTCCCGGACCGCGGACGCCAGCGGCCCTGCCGGTCCGGCGACGTCGTCGATGTCGGGAGCAGCCGACTCGCTCGTCCCCTGGGAGTCGCTCGGCGCGCACGGACGGCGGTTCGTCTCGGCCCCGGCCGCCCCGGGGACGGTGCGCACCTACGTCGGTCTGGACAGCGCACCGAGCCTCGACGCCCGGGTCGATCTGGCCGTCCGGGAACTGGACCGGGCCGGTGGACTGGCGCGGTCGCACGTGGTGGTCGCGGTGCCGACCGGATCGGGGTGGATCGACTCGAACGCGGTCGCCGGGTTCGAACGACGCTTCGGCGGGGACGTCGCCGAGATCGCGGTTCAGTACTCGGCGGCGCCGAGCTGGGTCACCTTCGTCACCGACCGCGCCGGCGCGACGGAGTCGGCTCGCGCCCTCTATGCGGCACTCGCGCAGAGAATCTCGCGAATGTCACCGGACGAACGTCCCGCGCTGCATCTGTACGGGCAGAGCCTCGGCGCGCTCGGAGCCGCGGCCGTTGGCGCCGAGTGCGGCGTCCTGCTCGCCGGGCCGCCCGGGGGCGCACCGATCCGTCCGGGCACGACGGTGCTCGCCAACGCGTCCGACCCGGTCGTGCACTGGTCGCCCCGGTTGCTGGTGGCGCCGCCCCGACTGGACGGCGTGCGGCCGGATGCCCCGACCCCGGCATGGCTGCCGGTGGTGAGTTTCCTGCAGACCACGGTCGATCTGGTCACCTCGCTGGGCGCCGCACCCGGCCACGGCCATCGGTACGGCACCGACCAGGGCACCGCACTGCCGGACTGCCGACCGGCACGGTGACCGTTCCGGCTGTCAACCCCTGGGTTTCGTACGCGGGAGGGTGGATACTCGAACGATGCACACCGTGCTGATCCTGGGAGCGGGGTTCGGTGGGCTCGAACTCGCCGCCAGCCTGTCCCGGTCCGTGCCGGACGAGGTTCGGGTCACCCTCCTCGACCGCGCCGACGGATTCGTGTTCGGTTTCGCCAAGATGGACGTGCTGTTCCGGGGCCGCACGATCGACGACGTCCGGATTCCGTACGACAGCCTCAACCTTCCGGCCGTGGAGTTCCGCCGCGAGACGGTCACCGCGATCGATCCCGCCACGCGTCACGTCACCACCGACCGCGGCGAGTACAGGGCGGACACGCTCGTCGTGGCGCTCGGCGCGGAGTACGACTGCGGTGCGACCCCCGGATTCGTCGAGGACGGTCACGAGTTCTACTCGCTCGAGGGCGTCCACCGGTTGCGAGAGCGCCTCGACGCCTTCACCGGCGGCACCATCCTGCTCTCGATTCTCAGTGTCCCCTTCAAGTGCCCGCCGGCACCGTACGAGGGCGCGCTGCTGCTCCACGAGGAACTCGTCCGTCGCGACCTGCGCGGTGCGACCCGCATGCGGCTTCTCTCCCCGATGGACTCCCCCATCCCCGTGTCCCCCAGCTCCAACGCCGCGATCGTCGGTGCACTCGCGGACCGCGACATCGAGTACACGACCGGCACACGGGTGCACGCTCTGGACCCGGCCGCGCACACCGCGTCGACACACGACGGCGACCTCGCCTACGACCTGTTCATCGGGATCCCCCACCACCGGGTTCCCGAAGTCGTGCAGACCTCCGGACTGACGGAGGGCGGCGCGGACGGCTGGATCCACGTCGATGCGGCGACCCTCGCGACCCCGTACCCCGGGGTGTACGCGCTGGGCGACTGCGCGGACGCACCCGTCCCCCGGGCGGGGGTGTTCGCCGAGACCGCCGCGCGGACCGTCGCGGTGGACATCATCGCCCACCTGCACGACAGCCCGCACGGGGACAGGTATCTCGGCCAGGGCACGTGCCACATCGAGTTCGGTGGCGGTCTAGTCGGGAAGGTGGAGGCGGACTTCCTGTCCGGTCCGACCCCGGTCGCCCCGTTCCGCGGACCGTCGGTCGAATTCGCCAGCGAGAAGGCCGAGTTCGCAGCCGACCGTCGGCGGCGCTGGTTCGGGCCCTGAGACGGCAGGCCAGGTTCCACCTGTCGTCCGGCACGGCGGAACCGCTCACCGGACCGACTCGCCGGTGCTAAGTTCCGGGCACAACCGTGGAGGGGCCCGAGCATGTCCACACGTACCGTCGCCCGGCAGTGCACGCTCTGCGAGGCACACTGCGGCGTCCTGGTCACAGTCGAGAACGACCATGTCACCCGCGTCGAGGGCGACCCGGACGACGTGCTGTCCCACGGGTACATCTGCCCGAAGGCGACCGCGCTTGGCGACCTGCACCACGATCCGGAGCGGTTGCGGCGCCCCCTGCGCCGAGTGGGTGACGGCTTCGAGGAGATCGGCTGGGACGAGGCGCTCGCGCTGGTCGGTCGTAACCTGCGTGCGGTCCGGCGTCGGCACGGCCGCGACGCGATCGCGATGTACCTCGGCAACCCGGCCGCGCACAGCTCCTCGGTGGTCTACGGGATGGCGCTGCGCGTCGCCCTGCTCACCCGGCACTTCTACTCGGCCTCGTCGATCGACCAGTTCCCCCAGGAATTCGCTGCGTGGAAGATGTACGGCTCGAACGTGCTGATGCCGATCGCCGACGTGGACCGGACCGACCGGCTGCTGATCCTCGGGGCCAATCCCGCCGTGTCGAACGGCTCGATCACGACGATGCCGGACGCCCGGGGCCGTATTCGCGCGATCCGCCGCCGCGGCGGGACGGTGGTGGTGGTCGACCCGCGCCGCACGGAGACCGCGCGACTGGCGGACGAGCACGTCGCGATCAGGCCGGGCGGCGACCCGTACCTGCTGCTGGGAATGCTGCACACCCTCGTTGCCGACGGCGCAACCGAACCCGAGGGCACCATGCCGATCGCGGGCTGGCGTGAGCTGGCCGACCTGGTCCGCCCGTGCACGCCCGAAGCGATGGCACCGAGGGCCGGGGTGGACGCGGGCACGATCCGGCGGCTCGCACGCGACCATCGCGACGCGACCTCGGCGGTGGCGTACGCCCGAATCGGCGTGTGCCACCAGGTCACCGGGACCATCACGCACTGGCTGGTCAACACGCTCAACGCCGTGACCGGCAATCTGGACCGGCCCGGCGGGCAGATGTACGCGACGCCCCCGATCGACGCCGCGCGATTCGTGCGCCGCCTCGGGTCGGGATACGGACGGTGGACGAACCGCGGCGGGGACCGCAAGGCCTTCCGCACCGAGCTCCCCGTGGTCGGGCTCGCCGACGAGATCCTCGGCGACGGGCCCGGATCACCGGGACCCGTCCGGGCGCTGATCACCTACGCGGGCAACCCGGTGCTGTCCACCCCGCAGGGCGGCCGGCTCGACGAGGCGCTCGACGCACTCGACTTCTACGTCGCGGTCGACATGTACCTCACCGAGACCTCGCGGCACGCCGACGTCGTACTGCCGCCGACGTCACACCTCGAGCGGGAGGAGTTCGACTTCCTGTTCCCGGTCTTCTCGGTTCGAAACAACGCCCGCTTCAATGCGCGCGTCTTCGATCCGCCCGAGGACGCGCTCGAGGACTGGCAGATCCTCGCCCGGCTGCTGCTGGAGGTGGTGCCGGTTCCGCTGCGATCGCTGCTGACGACACCGCTTCGGCGAGTGATCGACCGGATCAGCCCGCTCCGGATCGGTGCGCTCGGCGTCCTGACCGGCCCGCACGGCATGCTGCGCCGCGGCCGCGGCGGGCTGACGATGAACCGGATCCGGCGCACGCCCGGCGGCGTGGACCTCGGCCCTCTCGAGCCCCGCCTCGCGTCGCTGATCTCGACCCCGGACCGGCGGGTGCAACTCGCGCCTGCGGAATTCGTCGCGGAGGCCCGGCGACTCGTCGAGACGAACGAAACCGAGTGCCTCGAAAACGAATTCGATCTGAGGCTGATCGGCCGCAGGCACCTGAGATCGAACAACTCGTGGCTGCACAATGTGCCGGCCATGGTCAAGGGCCGTGATCGCTGCACCGTACTGATGCACCCGGACGACGCCGCGGCCCGGGCACTCGTCGACGGGCAGCCGGTGACGGTGCGCTCACGCGTCGGCAGCATCGAGGTCCCTGTCGAGGTCAGCGACGAGATCCGGGTCGGCACCGTCGCGATCCCACACGGATGGGGACACGGCGAGAAGGGGGTCGGCTGGTCGACCGCCGCGGCGCACCCGGGCGCGAACGTCAACCTGCTCCACGATCCCGCCGTGACCGACAGGTTCACCGGGAACGCCGCGGTGAACGCGACCATGGTGTGCGTGACCGCGCCGGCCGACTCGTGACCGAGCCCTCCCCCACGAATGAACGGAAGCGTTCAGTCGATCAGATCGACTGAACGCTCCGTTCACTCGACGCAAAACGGCCCGGGATCCGGCGATTCGGATCCCGGGCCGTGCCGCTACATCAGCGGGTGATCGGTCCGCGGGCGGCCTCGTAGGCCGCGGCGACCCGGTAGAGCCGCTCGTCGGCGAGAGCCGGGGCCATCACCTGCAGGCCGACCGGCAGGCCGTCGTCCGCCGAGAGACCGGACGGCACCGAGATCGCGCAGTGCCCGGCCAGATTGGTCGGCAGCGTGCACAGGTCGGACAGGTACATCGCCAGTGGATCGTCGACCTTCTCCCCCAGCTTCCACGGGGTGAACGGGCTGGTCGGCGAGACGAGGACGTCGACCTTCTCGTACGCGGCGTCGAAATCGCGGGCGATCAGGGTGCGAACCTTGAGCGCGGAGCCGTAGTACGCGTCGTAGTAACCCGACGACAGCGCATAGGTGCCGATCATGATGCGGCGCTTGACTTCCTTGCCGAAACCGGCGGCACGGGTCGCGGCCATCACCTGGTCGGCGCTCATGTTGCCGTCGTCGACGCGCATGCCGTACCGCATCGCGTCGAATCGGGCCAGGTTCGAGGAGACCTCGCTGGGCAGCACCAGGTAGTAGGACGCGAGCGCGTACTCGAAGCTCGGGCAGGAGACCTCGACGACCTCGGCGCCGAGTTCCTTCAGCTGGGCGACGGCGGCGTCGAATGAGGCGATCACGCCGGGCTGGTAGCTGTCGGAGTGCAGTTCCTTGACCACACCGATCCGGACACCCTTCAGGTCTCCGGTCGCGCCCTGGCGGGCGGCCTCGACAACCGGACGCACCGGCGCGTCGATCGACGTGGAGTCGCGCGGGTCGTACCCGGCGATCACCTCGTGCAGCAACGCGGTGTCGAGGACGGTGCGGCCACACGGGCCACCCTGGTCCAGCGACGACGCGCAGGCGACCAGGCCGAAACGGGAGACGGTGCCGTAGGTGGGCTTGGTGCCGACGGTGGCGGTGACAGCGGCCGGCTGCCGGATGGAGCCGCCGGTGTCGGTGCCGATCGCGAGCGGCGCCTGGTTCGAGGCCAGCGCGGCCGCGCTGCCGCCGCCGGAGCCGCCGGGAATCCGGCTGGTGTCCCACGGGTTCCGGGTCGGGCCGTACGCGGAGTTCTCCGTCGACGAGCCCATCGCGAACTCGTCCATGTTGGTCTTGCCGAGCACCGGGATGCCCGCCTCGCGCAACCGGGTGGTCAGCGTCGCGTCGTACGGCGCGACCCAGCCCTCGAGGATCTTCGATCCGCAGGTGGTCGGGGCGTCGGTGGTGGTGAAAACGTCCTTCAGCGCCAACGGGACTCCGGCGAGCGGCGAGGCCGGCGCCTCACCCGCCGCGAGGGCGTCGTCGACCTGCTTGGCCGCGGCGAGCGCCGCCTCGCCGGACACGTGCAGGAAGGCGTTGTACTCGCCGTCGACGGCGGCGATGCGGTCCAGATGCGCCTGGGTGACCTCCACCGAGGACACCTCGCGGGCATGGATCTTCGACGCGAGGACGGAGGCGTCGAGTGCGGTCAGCTCGGCGGTCACTGCTCTTCTCCCAGGATCTGCGGGACGGCGAAACGTTCCTGCTCGACGGCGGGCGCACCGGACAGCGCCTGCTCGGGAGACAGTCCCGGCACGACGACGTCGGGGCGGGTCACGTTGACCAGCGCGTACGGGTTCGCGGTGGGCGGCACGTCATCCGCGGCGACCTCTGCGACGGTCTTGACGTGGCTGAGAATCGAGTCGAGCTGGCCGGCGAACTCGTCGAGTTCCGCGTCGGTCAGCGCGAGCCGGGACAGCCGGGCGAGGTGGGCGACCTCGTCGCGGGAGATGGCAGGCACCCGTGGGCCCCTTTCAGGTCGGCGAACACACGATGCCCACCAGCCTATCGGCTGCGCCGCGGCGGCCTGCATCCAGCGCCTCGCTCGGGCGATCTGTTTCCGTCTCGGAACGCCTGCATGTCCCGGCGGTGACGATTCTGCGGCGAGCTGGGCGTTTCCCACGGGGTGTTCCGGCACAGCCCTCACCGGTCGGTCCGGGGTGGAAGGATGGTTGCCGCGGGGGCATCGACGACTCCCCGTCCGGCCGGGCGGCCGAGCCGCCTCGACCGCCGCCGAACCGTTGTGACAAAGGAATTCCGTGTCGTACCTACTGCGTGTCCAGCTACCCGACCGACCCGGCAGCCTGGGCTCGCTCGCCGTCGCGCTCGGCTCCGTGGGCGCGGACATCCTCTCCCTCGACGTCGTCGAGCGCGGCGCCGGTTTCGCCGTCGACGACCTGGTGGTCGACGTGGCGCAGGGATCGTTGCCGGACACCCTCATCACCGCCGCCGAGAACCTCTCCGGCGTTCGGGTCGATTCGATCCGCCCGTACACCGGACTGCTCGACACACACCGCGAGCTGGAACTGATCGACCAGGTCGCGACCGCGCGCGACGATCGGCTGCAGGTCCTCGTCGACGGCGCCGCCCGCGTGCTGCGCGTCAGTTGGGCGACCGTGATCGGGATCGGGCCGCACGGCGCCTTCCGCGTCGTCGGCAGCGGCGGTGCACCGGAGACGCACGCCGGTGACGTGCCGTGGATGCCGTTGCAGAAGCCCACGATCCTCGACGACCAGGCCGACTGGGTGCCGGACACGTGGAGGAACGTCGACACCACCCTCGCCGCGGCTCCGCTGGGCCACTCCGGCCGGGTGCTGCTGCTCGGGCGCTCCGGCGGTCCGGAATTCCGGCCGTCCGAGATCGCGCGCCTCGGCTACCTCGCCGGCATCGTGGCGACCGTCCTGGGGTGATCCGGCGCCCGGCCTCCGGGCCGGCGACCGGTCAGACGATCTCGCGGACCAGGACGGTCAGCTCCATTCCCGGCACCGGCTGCCAGTCCCGGTCGGGGACGTGTACGAAGTCGTTGCGGTCGTAGATGCGGCGGGCGTCGACCATCTCCGGTTCGGTGGAGATGACCACCGCCTGCAACCCCCGGTCGTAGGCGGTGTCGAGCACGTGCCGCACCAGGGCGGAACCGGCACCCTTGCCGCGGGCCTCGGAGGAGACCGCGAGCATCCGGAACTCGAGCTCGCCGTCCTGCGCGACATCGGAGAACGGGGTGCCCGGCTCGGCGATCGTGACCGATCCGACGACCTCGCCGTCCCATTCCGCGACCAGCACCTCGGCCTGATCGGCGCGGGTCGCGGTGTCACGCAGCCGCTGGACGTAGCCGCTGGCCTCGGCGACGAATCCGCCGCCGACATAGGAGTCGACGGTCAGTTCGGCGACGGCGTCGAAATCGGCGGGGTCGACGGGGCGAATGGAGATCATGGCGTCACTATCGCAGCAACGGCGTACCCGCCTCAACCTCCCCGAACGGGCAGGTCGGGGCCCGGAGCAGCACCCCGGGCGGACGGTCCCGCAATCACCGACAGCCCGCTCACCTGCACAATCGTCGGCTGTGACGGAATCGCCGGCAAGGCGTTCAGCGACCACCACGGCGCGCATCGAGTGATGATCACCACCACGGGCGGTTCGTCGTGAGATCGACCACTTGCCGCCGGCCCCGTCCGAGCGGAAGCTGAAGTCGACTTCACCTGTGTTGACGGCACCCGCAGAGGAGGAACCGCGTGCGCACCACGGATCTACTGACGGTCGGCGAGGTGTCCGAACGCAGTGGGCTGGCCGCATCCGCCCTGCGGTACTACGAGAGCCAGGGGCTGATCGAGAGCACCCGAACGTCCGGCAACCAGCGCCGCTACCAGCGCAGCGTGCTGCGCAAGATCGCGTTCATCCGGGCCGCCCGCAGCATCGGGCTCAGCCTCGACGAGATCGCCGAGACCATGGACACCCTGCCCGGCGGGCGAGCGCCGACCCGGGCCGACTGGGCGCGCCTGTCCCGTAGCTGGCGCGCCCGCCTCGACGAGCAGATCGATGCACTGGAGGCGCTGCGCGACGGCCTCGAGTCCTGCATCGGCTGCGGCTGCCTGTCGCTCCAGACCTGCGCGCTTTCGAACCCGAACGACTCCGCCGCCACCTACGGTCCCGGCGCCGCCTTCCTACCCGAGGCCCTCCACCGCGACGGCGGAGATCACCACCACTGATCCGGTTGCGGCAGAGCAACTCTCGCAGTCGTCAGTCCGACTCGCCCTCGACCGCCGCGGTCACCGCCTCCGGACCGCCCGAGAGCAGCCGGACGAATCCGTCCTCGTCGAGGATGGGAACGCCGAGCTGCTCGGCCTTGTCCGCCTTCGAGCCCGGTGCATCGCCGATGACCACGAACGCGGTCTTCTTCGACACCGAGCCGGCGGCCTTGCCGCCGCGCTGCAGGATGGCCTCCTTCGCGCCGTCGCGGGTGAATCCGACCAGCGACCCGGTGACCACGATGGAGAGCCCCTCCAGGTTGCGCTCGATCGACTCGTCCCGTTCGTCCTCCATGGAAACGCCTGCGGCGCGCCACTTCTCGACGATGTCGCGGTGCCAGTCGACGGCGAACCACTCGACAACGGCCGCGGCGATGGTGCCGCCGACGCCGTCCACCGCGGCCAGCTCCTCCACCGACGCCGACTCGATCCGCTCCAGGCTGCCGAACGCCGAGGCCAGCGCGCGGGCCGCGGTCGGGCCGACGTGCCGGATCGACAGGGCCACCAGCACCCGCCACAGTGGCTGCGTCTTCGATGAGTCCAGGTTGTCGAGGAGACGCTTCCCGTTCGCGGACAGGGCGCCCGCCTTGGTGGTGAACAGCGCCGTCTTCATCAGGTCGTCCGCGGTGAGCGAGAAGAGATCCCCCTCGTCACGGATCACCCCCGCCTCGAGCAGTGCGGTCGCGGCCTCGTAGCCGAGCACCTCGATGTCGAACGCGCCTCGACCGGCGACGTGGAAGACGCGCTCCCGCAACTGGGCCGGGCAGGACCTGGTGTTGGGGCAGCGGATGTCCGCGTCGCCCTCCTTCGCGGGCGCCAGTTCCGTTCCGCACTCGGGGCAGTGCGTCGGCATCACGAACTCGCGTTCCGTGCCGTCGCGCATGTCCACGACCGGGCCGAGAACCTCGGGAATCACCTCGCCCGCCTTGCGGATGACGACCGTGTCGCCGATCAGCACACCCTTGCGCTTGACCTCGGACCCGTTGTGCAGCGTCGCCAGCGCCACCGTCGACCCGGCCACGGTGACCGGTTCCATGTACGCAAACGGGGTGACCCGACCGGTGCGGCCAACGCTGACCCGGATGTCGAGCAGCTTGGTGGTGGCCTCCTCCGGCGGGTACTTGTAGGCAGTTGCCCACCGCGGCGCCCGCGACGTGGCCCCGAGGCGGCGGTGCAGGGACATCTCGTCGACCTTGACGACCAGGCCGTCGATCTCGTGCTCGACGTCGTGCCGGTGCTCGTCCCAGTAGGCGACCTTGGCGACGACCGCGTCGGCGCCCTGCACCCGCGCGGTGTGCGTCGAGACGGGCAGCCCCCACGCGGCCAGCGCGGTGTAGGCGTCGTGCTGACTGACCGGGTCGAAACCCTCGGTGCGGCCGATGCCGTGGCAGATCATCCCGAGCCGTCGCTTCGCGGTGACCGCGGGGTTCTTCTGCCGCAGCGAACCGGCGGCGGAGTTTCGGGGGTTCGCGAACGGCGCCTTGCCCTCTGCGACGAGGGAGGCGTTGAGCGCCTCGAAGTCCTCGAGCCGGAAGAACACCTCGCCGCGCACCTCCAGCAGCGCGGGCACCGGGTACTCGTCGGTTCCCGTGAGGGTGTGGGGGATGTCGTCGATGGTGCGGGCGTTGAGGGTGACGTCCTCCCCCGTGCGGCCGTCGCCGCGGGTGGCGCCCCGAACCAGCTTGCCGTTCTCGTAGACCAGGCTCAGCGCCACGCCGTCGATCTTCACCTCGCACAGGTAGTGCAGATCGGGGCCCGTCTCGGCTTCGACTCGGGAGATCCAGGTGCGCAGTTCCGCCTCGTCGAAGACGTTGTCCAGGCTGAGCATTCGTTCGAGATGGTCGACCGCGGTGAACTCGGTGGCGAAGCCGCCACCGACGAGCTGGGTCGGCGAGTCCGGGGTGCGGAGGTCCGGGTGACGGTCCTCGAGGTCGGTCAGGTGCCGCAGCAGCGCGTCGAACTCGCCGTCCGAGATGGTCGGCGCGTCCTTGACGTAGTAGCGGAACTGGTGCTCACGCACCTCCTCCGCGAGCCGCTGCCACTCGTCACGTTCCTCGGCGGTCGCCGCCACGTTCTCGGTCACGCCAGAAAGGCTATCCCAGCGCGCCGACACCTCCCGACGCCTCAGGAGCCCGCGCCGCCCTCCCTCGCCCGCAACCCGTGGGTTCCGGCGGTGAGCGCGGCGTACGAGCGCGCCACCAGCTGTTCGAGCACACCGAGGTCCACCTGCGTGAGGTCCTTGATGTAGAGGCACCCGACCCCGGAGGTGTGCGGCCCGAGACGGTCGACGAGGTCGGCATGCGCACCGACACCGTCGGACAGATAGACCACCGACGCGGCCTTACGTGGCGAGAAACCCGCCGCAGGCGCGTCGCCCTCGCGACCGCTCTCGTACTTGTAGTGGTAGCTGCCGAAGGCGACGATCGACGGCCCCCACAGTGCGGCGCGCTCCCCCGTCACGGACTCCATCAGTGCCAGCAGGGTTTCGGCGTCGCGCCTGCGGACCCGGTGACTCACCCCGTCCAGGAAGGTCCGCACCGCCGGGTCCAGCCCACGAGGATCTGCCATGGCGGCAGCCTACTGGTCGAACTCGGCTCCGTCGGCGAACGCCCGGGCGACCTCGGCCGCACCGCGCAACGCCCGTCGGGACCATTCGGCGCCCGCCCCGGCCAGCCCGCAGGCCGGGGTGATCAGCACCCGCTCGGCCAGCACGGTGCGCGGGAAACCGAGCCGGTCGACGAGAGTGACCGCCGGTCGCGCCAGGTCCCGCCAGCCGGGTACCCGCTCGGGCGCGACCGGTGGCACCAGGCCCAGGGCGAGCGACAGTCCCGACTCGAGCACCTCCCCGACCCCGTCCAGATCCGCGGCCCGGAGCACGCCGACATCCAGCCCCACCATCGCGGCACCGCTGCGACGCAGCAGATCCAGCGGCGGGGTCGCGGCGCAGCAGTGCACGAGGACCGGAACGTCCACGGCCGCGATCACCGACTGCAGGACCGCCAGCGCCTCCGGTTCGGGGAGGGCGCGCGGCGTCTGCAGGATCGACACCCCGGACAGCGATCCGTCCAGTACCGATCGCAGTCCCGGCTCGTCGAACTGCAGCACCACCGGCGAGCCCAGCCGCCGCGCAACCTCCGCGACGTGCCCGCGGACGCCCTCCGCCAGCGACTCGGCCAGATCCCGCAGTGCCCCGGGGTCGGTCAGCGCGCGGTGCCCGCCGACGAGTTCCACCTGTGAGGCCAGAGTGAGCGGTCCGACGGCCTGCACCTTCACCGGCTGGTCGGTACCACGCCGGCCGGCAAGTTCCCACGACTCCTCGAGCGCATCGAGGTCGCGGGCGAGCAGGTCGCGGGCGAGACGGGTGACCGGCCCTGGCCGCTGCGCGACGCGGTAGCCCGTCGTCGAGGTGTCGAGCGGCAGGTCGACCAGCAGGGCGGCGGCACGGCCGATCATGTCGGCGCCGAGCCCCCGCGCCGGAAGCTCCACCAGGTGCGGCAGTTCCGGCAGTTCGCCGACCACGATCGCGGCGGCCTCGCGAGCGTCGACGCCCGGCCACGAGCCGACGCCCGTCGCGACACCGACGGGAAAGACGTTGTCCGTCACCGTGATTCACTGCCGGCGGCGCCGGGCTCGTCGGCACCGCCGGTGCCGGCGATGGTGCCGCTGCCGAGCACGACGTCACCGGCGGGGTCACGGCGGTAGAGGACCACCGCCTGCCCCCGCGCGACACCGGTCAACGGTTCGCGCAGTCGCACCACGAGTCCGCCGTCGACGTCGTCGACGACGGCGTCTGCGAGGCCACCGTGGGCACGCACCTGGACGGTGCACTCGATCGGCCCGTCCGGCGCCGAACCGGAGGTCCAGATCGCCCTCTCGGCGCGGATCGTCCACACCTGCAGGCGTTCCGCGGACCCGACCTTCACGGTCCCCGTGTCGGGTTCGATCGCGGTGACGTAGCGGGGCCTGCCGTCGGCGGCCGGGCCCTCGACACCGAGACCCTTCCGCTGACCGATGGTGAATCCGTGCACGCCGTCATGGTCGGCGAGTTCGGCGCCGGTGTCCGCGTCGACGACCTTCCCGGGCCGGACACCGATCTTCGCGCCGAGGAACGCGCGGGTGTCCCCGGACGGAATGAAGCAGATGTCGTGGCTGTCCGGCTTGTCCGCGACCGCGAGTCCGCGCGCCGCGGCCTCCTCCCGGATCTGCGGCTTCGGGGTGTCCCCGACCGGGAACATCGCCCGCGCGAGCTGCTCGGCGGTCAGCACACCGAGCACGTAGGACTGGTCCTTGTCCTCGTCCACGGCCCGGCGCAGGACCCCGTCCTCCAAACGTGCGTAGTGCCCGGTGGCGACGGCGTCGAAGCCGAGTGCGATCGCCCGGTCGGCGAGGGCGGCGAACTTGATCTTCTCGTTGCACCGCAGGCACGGGTTCGGCGTCTCGCCTGCGGCATAGGCCGCGACGAAGTCGTCGATCACGTCTTCCTTGAACTGGTCCGCGAAATCCCAGACGTAGAACGGGATTCCGAGTACATCCGCGGCACGACGCGCGTCACCGGCGTCTTCCTTGGAACAGCAGCCGCGCGACCCGGTGCGCAAGGTGCCCGGGGCCGTGGACAGCGCCAGGTGCACCCCGACCACCTCGTGCCCGGCCTCGACCGCCCGGGCCGCCGCCACCGCGGAGTCGACCCCGCCGCTCATTGCCGCCAGTACCCGCATCAGCGCGCTCCTCCCGTGCTCTGCATGCGCCTCGACCTCGAGCCCGCCAACCCCGCCGCACGGGCCCGTTCGACGACCTGCGGCAGCGCCGCGAGCAGGGCGTCGACGTCCGCGTCGGTGGACGTGTGACCGAGCGAGAATCGCAGTGACCCGCGCGCGATGCGGGAGTCGACCCCCATCGCGAGCAGCACGTGGCTGGCGCTGGCCACTCCGGCCGTGCAGGCCGACCCGGTGGAGCACTCGACGCCGGCCGCATCCAGCAGCATCAGCAGCGAGTCGCCCTCACAGCCGGGGAAGGTGAAGTGCGCGTTGCCGGGCAGCCGGTCGGCGCCGGCCGGACCGTTGAGCACCGCGTCCGGCACCAGTGCGCGCACGCCGTCGATCAGCCGATCCCGCAACCGGGTCAGTTCGGCGGCACGGAACTCCCTGTCCGACACCGTCTTGCGCAGTGCGGCCGCGGTGGCCACCGTTGCGGCCGTGTCCAGCGTGCCCGCGCGCAGGTCTCGTTCGTGCCCGCCGCCGTGAGCCAGCGGCACACACGGCACCTGCCTGCCGAGCAGCAGGGCACCGGACCCGTGAGGACCGCCGAACTTGTGAGCCGCGACGCTGAGCGCGGACAGTCCACTCGCGGCGAAGTCCACCGGCAGCTGCGCGACGGCCTGGACGGCGTCACTGTGCATCGGCACACCGAACTCCGCTGCGACCGCGGCGAGTTCGGCGATCGGCATGATCGAGCCGACCTCGTTGTTCGCCCACATCACGGTGACCAGCGCGGTCTCGTCTGCATGGATCTCGAGTTCGCGGCGCAGGTCGTCCGGGTCCACCCGGCAGTCCGCGTCGACCGGCAGCCAGGTCACCTCGGCACCCTCGTGCGCCGCCAGCCACTCGACCGCGTCGAGAACGGCGTGGTGCTCGACCGTGCTGGTGACGATCCGGCGACGGCGCGGGTCGGCGTCCCGGCGCGCCCAGTAGATGCCCTTGACCGCGAGGTTGTCGGACTCGGTGCCACCCGAGGTGAAGACGACCTCCGAGGGCCGCGCACCGAGGTCGGCGGCGATCGACTCCCGCGACTCCTCCACCCGGCGACGGGCCGCGCGACCGGAGCCGTGCAGGGACGAGGCATTGCCGACGGTCGCGAGGACGTCGGTCATCGCGGCGATCGATTCCGGCAGCATCGGCGTGGTTGCGGCGTGATCCAGATACACGGGGTGCGACGGGGCGGGCCGCGGCGCGTCGGCGCGGCCGTGATCACCGGCTCCGGTGGTGTGGGGGCGGGGCGAAGTCATGACCCGACCAGGATAGCCCGTCCCCCGTGTCGGGCCGGACGCCGACCGCGCAGGTAGGCGGGTTCACACGACCGGCGGTGCTCGGCGCTTTCCCACGGCCGGCGGCACGCGGCCCTTTCACGCGGCCGGCGGCACGCGGCCCTTTCACGCGGCCGGCGGTGCCCGGCGCTTTCACGCGGCGAGCGACGCTCGGCTCCGCGGGAACGCGGACGGTGCCGCGCCGGACTCGCGGCGACCGTCGCGAATCAGCCGCTCACATCGGGCGGCCAGCTCGCGGCGATCGGTGCCCGGCTGCTGCAGTGGGGCCAGGCGGACCTCGATGTGCACCTCGCGCAGCCGGACGATCCGCCGCAGCGACGCCACGAAGGTCTGGTCTCCGACGAAACAGGCCCCGGTCGCCGTCGTCCCGTCCGGACCCACGTACCGCAACCCGATCGGGGCCACTGCGACGCCCGCGTCGACGGCGGCCTGGAACAGCGCCGGGCGCAGGCGACCGTACGCCCTCCCACACCAGGTGGTGCCCTCGGGGAACACGACCACACGAGCTCCGCCGCGAAGGCGCGTCGCCACGTCGCCGACGACCGCGGGCAGCGCCCGCAGCCGCGCCCTGTCGATCGGCACGACCCGCACGCGCCGGACGAACGGTCCGATCAGCGGCCAGTCGAGCAGGTCGGAGCGGGCGACGAACGCGCCGGGCTCGACGGCCGTCAGCGTGAGCACGTCGAGCCACGAGACGTGGCCCGCGACGACAAGCACTCCCCCGCTCTCGGGAGTCCGGTCCCGTTCGTCGCTGACCCGCAGCCGCAGTCCCAGCACCCGCAGCGCCGACCGCGCGTAGCCGCGGTGCATGCCGCGCCGCCACGGCGACGGCAGGGCCGCGCCAACCGCCAGCATCGGCAACCCCGACAGCAGCACGGCCAGCCCTGCACCCCGCAGTCCGATACGCACAGCTCCGGCGCGGATCCCGTGGTCGGTCATGCATCCGTCCCCGCAGGGGCTCGACGGCATCCAGGCGTGGTTCATCGCATCGCCACCGGGACCGACCGCAGTCGCCGCAGGTATCGCGGGTCGACGTCGTGCATGCCGAGTAGCGCCACGAAGTCGGCGACCCCGAAGTCCGGGTCGTGGGCGGGTTCTCCGCAGATCCGGGCGCCGAGACGGAGGTAGCCACGCAACAGGGGCGGCAGCTCCGGCCTCGCCGGGGGCACAAGGGTGTCGATTCCCGGAACCGGCCGCAGCGGGCGGACCCGAAGATCCGCCCCGCTCGAATGGTCGGCGAGCAACCGGTCGCGGACCGCGCGGACGTTGGCACCCTCGGCGTCGTCGGCTCGCAGCCGCATGGGCACCGACACGCAGCCGACGGCCCACCGGTGACCGGAGAGGTCGAGGAAGTTCAGCATCCCTGCCCACATCATGGCGAGCACCGCACCGGTCCGGTGGCCCGGATGCACGCACGCCCGGCCCAACTCGACCATGTCCGCGCGCAGCGGGTCGAGGGCATCGACATCGAATTCCGTTGCCGTGTAGAGGCCACCGGCCGCACGCGCGGCCTCCGGGGTGAGGATGCGGTAGCAGCCGACGGTCTCGTCGGCCGTCTCGTCGCGGACCAGCAGGTGCTCGCAGTACTCGTCGAAGCGGTCCACATCCCGGTCACCCGGCCCGGTGGCCGCGGTGAATCCGGGTTCGGCGGCGAACACGGTGTGGCGCAGGCGTTGTGCCGCCTCGCGGTGTTCGCGATCGGAGGACAGCAGCAGTCGATATCGGGAGGTGAGAACGTCGGGGCGGATCGGAGCCGTGACCTCGATGGCACTCATACCGGGAAGCGTCGACCTGCCGGGCGGCGACCCGGCGTCGCCGGCATGTCACGTCGATGGCGGGTCGATGAACATGCCCGGAAAACGGCAACGGCCCCGCTCCCTCGAGGGGAGCGGGGCCGCGCGTGCCGCGAGCGGCGTGAATCAGCCCTCGCGGGCGGTGCCCGCCTGTCAGCCGTCGCGGGCAGTGCCCGCCTGTCAGCCCTTGTGGGCCTTCACGGCCTCGGTGAGCTGCGGGGCGACGTTGAACAGGTCGCCGACGATGCCGTAGTCCGCGATCTCGAAGATCGGGGCCTCTTCGTCCTTGTTGACCGCGACGATGGTCTTCGAGGTCTGCATGCCGGCGCGGTGCTGGATGGCGCCGGAGATGCCGAGGGCGATGTACAGCTGCGGGGAGACCGTCTTACCGGTCTGACCGACCTGGAACTGGCCCGGGTAGTAGCCCGAGTCGACGGCGGCACGCGAGGCGCCGACGGCGGCACCGAGCGCGTCGGCGAGCTCCTCGACGACCGAGAACTTCTCGGCGGAACCGACGCCACGGCCACCGGAGACGACGACGGACGCCTCGGTGAGCTCGGGGCGGTCGCCACCGACGATCGGCTGACGCGCGGTGACCTTGACCGCGTTCTCCTCCTGCGCCGGGACCTCGACCGCGACGCGCTCGGCGGCACCGGCCTGCGGCTGGGCCTCGACGGCACCCGGGCGGACCGAGATGACCGGGACCTCGCCGTTGGCCTTGGCGTCGACGGTGAACGCGCCACCGAAGATGGAGTGCACGGCGCCGTCGGCCTTGACCTCGATGACGTCGACCAGCAGGCCGGAACCGATGCGCGCGGCCAGGCGACCGGACACCTCCTTGCCCTCGGTCGAGGCGGCGGTCAGGACCGCTGCCGGGGAGACGGACTCGACCAGCGAGGCGAGGACGTCGACCTTCGGGGTGATCAGGTAGCCGTCGATGTCGTCGGACTCGGCGGCGTACACCTTGGCGGCACCGGCGGCGGCCAGGGCGTCCTGCAGCTTGTCGGCGGTGCCGGCGGGGCCCGCGACGACGGCGGAGGGCTCACCCAGGACACGGGCGGCGGTGATCAGCTCGGTGCTGACCTTCTTGAGCGCGCCCTCGGCGTGCTCGACGAGCACGAGTACTTCAGCCATTGCTTCTTTCTCCTACGTGTGAGTCTGCTGGTTGTGGGGCGCGAATCAGATGATCTTCTGACCGACCAGGTAGGCGGCGATCTGGTTGCCGCCCTCTCCCTCGTCGGTGATGCGCTCGCCAGCGGTACGCGGGGGCTTCGGGGTGGACGCGGTGACCGTGGTGGCGGCGTTCGCGACACCGAAGATGGACGGGTCCAGGCCGATCTCGGCGAGGGTCAGGACCTGAACTTCCTTCTTCTTCGCGGCCATGATGCCCTTGAAGGACGGGAAGCGCGGCTCGTTGATCTTCTCGGTGACCGAGACGATCGCGGGCAGCGGGGCCTCGAGCGAGAAGACGCCCTCGTCGGTCTCGCGCTCGCCGGTGGCCTTGCCGTCGGCGACGGTCAGCTTGCGCAGGTGGGTCAGCTGCGGCAGGCCCAGGTACTCCGCGATGATCGCGGGCACGGCACCGGCGCGGCCGTCGGTCGCCTCGTTGCCTGCGATGACCAGCTCGACGCCCTCGATCTGGCCGAGTGCGGCGGCGAGCGCGTACGCGGTCTGGATCGCGTCGGAGCCGTGCAGAGCCGGGTCGTTGAGGTGGATGGCCTTGTCGGCACCCATGGACAGCGCCTTGCGGATGGCGTCGGTGGCACGGTCGGGACCGGCGGACAGCACGGTCACCTCACCGCCCTGGGCCTCCTTGATGAGCAGGGCTTCCTCGACGGCGCGCTCGTTGATCTCGTCGAGCACGGCATCCGCGGCCTCACGGTCGAGCGTGAAGTCACCGTCGGTGAGCTTGCGCTCGGACCAGGTATCGGGAACCTGCTTGATCAAAACGACGATGTTCGTCATGGGTCTTCGTCGACCTCCTGTGTCTGTCTTCTCAGTGAGCTGCTCTGCGGTGGCCGAGCTCTCGGGTATTCATCTACTTCGCACGATGACCGTGCGTCACACTACAACACGCTAAGTTACCGATGGGTAACTTAGGCTGAATTTCCGGCGTTCACGGCCCCGAACCCCGTTGCCGGGCCTGTGATCTGAACCACCACGACCCGCACTGGAACACGTAGCAGTAAATTGGCACCGGTGAGTGACTCATCTGCGCCGATGACCGGCACCGCCGGTGCGCCTTCCACCGCCACGACCGGCGACCACGCGACCCTGCCGCTGACCGGCGAGCGCACCGTCCCCGGCGTGCCCGAGGAGAACTACTGGTTCCGCCGCCACGAGGTGGTCTACCAGCGCCTGCTCGGCCGCTGCGCCGGGCGTGTCGTTCTCGAGGCCGGATCCGGGGAGGGATACGGCGCGAACATGATCGCGGACGTCGCCGAGCAGGTCATCGGCCTGGACTACGACACCTCGGCGGTCGAACACGTCCGCGCGCGGTACCCGCGGATCGACATGCGCCAGGGCAACCTCGCCGAGCTGCCCCTCGACGCCGCCACCGTCGGGACGGTCGTCAACTTCCAGGTGATCGAGCACCTGTGGGATCAGGCGCAGTTCCTCGCCGAGTGCTTCCGGGTCCTGGAGCCGGGCGGCGAACTGCTGATCAGCACCCCGAACCGGATCACCTTCTCCCCCGGCCGCGACACCCCGCTCAACCCGTTCCACACCCGCGAGCTCAACGCCGCCGAACTGACCGAGCTGCTCGAGGAGGCCGGTTTCGAGGTGACGACGATGACCGGCGTGCACCACGGCGCGCGCCTGCGCGAACTCGATGCCGCACACGGCGGATCGTTCATCGACGCCCAGATCGACCGTGCCCTGGCCGGCGAGCCGTGGCCGGCGGACCTGGTCCGCGACGTCGAGTCGATCACGATCGACGACTTCGCCCTCACCGAGGCCGACATCGACGCCAGCCTCGATCTGGTCGCCATCGCGCGCAAGCCGGGGGCAGGCACCACCCCCCGAGTTCCCGAGGTCGACAAATGACGAGCCCCACCCAACCGGGCATGTTCGCCCTGGTGCTGCACTCGCACCTGCCGTGGCTGGCCAACCACGGCCGCTGGCCGGTCGGCGAGGAGTGGCTCTACCAGTCGTGGGCGGCGACCTACCTGCCGGTGACGCGGGTGCTCCGCACGCTCGCCGACGAGGGCCGCGAGAACCTGCTGACGCTCGGCATCACCCCCGTGCTCGCCGCCATGCTCGACGACCCGCACTGCCTGGCGGGCATGCACCACTGGCTCGGGAACTGGCAGCTGCGCGCCCACGAGGCCGCCCTGATGCCGGACCGCGCGCGCCGCGACCTCGGCGCCAGGGAGCACCGGCTCTCCGCCCAGGCGCTCACCGAATTCGAGGAGCGTTGGCGGCACGGCGCGTCCCCGGTGCTGCGCCGGCTGATCGACGACTCCACGATCGAACTGCTCGGCGGGCCGCTCGCGCACCCGTTCCAGCCGCTGCTGCATCCGCGACTGCGTCGCTTCGAACTCGCGGAGGGCCTGGAGGACGCTCGGATGCGCTGGGGCACAAAGCCTTCCGGCATCTGGGCGCCCGAATGCGGGTACACCCCCGGCATGGAACGCGAGTACGCCGACGCCGGGATCACCCACTTCATGGTGGACGGCCCCTCGCTGCGCGGCGACACCTCCGTCGGCCGACCGGTGCGCGAGTCGGACGTCGTCGCGTTCGGTCGCGACCTGCAGGTCTCCTACCGGGTCTGGTCGCCGAAGTCCGGCTACCCGGGGCACGCGGCCTACCGCGACTTCCACACCTACGACCACGACACGGGGCTGAAACCGTCGCGGGTGACGGGCAAGACCGTCGACTCGAAGGACAAGGCGCCCTACGACCCCGAACTGGCGGCCGCGGCAGTGGACCGGCACGTCGAGGACTTCGTGCGCACCGTCGTCGACCGGATCCGCAGCGAACACGACCGCACCGGCAGGCCCGCGCTCGTCGTCGCCGCGTTCGACACCGAACTGTTCGGCCACTGGTGGTTCGAGGGACCGCAGTGGCTGGAGAAGGTGCTGCGCGCGCTGCCGGAGGCAGGTGTCCGTGTCGGCACCCTCGCGCAGGCGCGGGCCGAAGGTTACGTCGGCGAGCCGGTCGAGCTCGCCGACTCCTCGTGGGGCAGCGGCAAGGACTGGCGGGTGTGGGCGGGCGATCAGGTCGCGGATCTGGTGCAGCTGAACGCCGAGGTCGTGCAGACCGCGCTGGACACCGTCGACAAGGCCCGCGGCGCCACCCGTGCTCCCGGCCGACCCGAACTGCGCGACCGGGTCAACGACCAGATCCTGCGCGAGGCGATCATGACGGTGCAGAGCGACTGGGCATTCATGGTCAGCAAGGACTCGGCCGCCGGATACGCCCGCGACCGCGCCCACAAACACGCGCACGCGACCCGGGAGATCGCCGAGGCCCTCGCGTCGGGACATCCCGACCGGGCCCGGCGGCTCGCGGACGGCTGGAATCACGCCGACGGACTGTTCCCCGGGCTGGACGCCCGGCGACTGCCCGCCGACGTCGAGGTGGGGGTGACGAGATGAAGGTCCTGATCGTGTCGTGGGAGTACCCGCCGGTGGTCGTCGGCGGCCTCGGCAGGCACGTCCACCACCTGGCCACCGAACTGGTCGAGGCCGGGCACGAGGTTGTGGTGCTCTCGCGGCGCCCCACCGGCACCGACGCGTCGACCCACCCGACGGTCACGCACATCGCCGAGGGCGTGCTGGTCGTGGCGGTCGCGGAGGACGCGCCGCACTTCGTCTTCGGCGAGGACATGCTGGCGTGGACCCTCGCGATGGGGCACGCGATGGTCCGGGCCGGAGTCGGCCTGGCCCGCCCGGGGATCGGCGAGGGCTGGCGGCCCGACGTCGTGCACGCGCACGACTGGCTGGTCGCGCACCCGGCGATCGCACTGGCCGAGTACTACGACGTCCCGCTGGTGTCGACGCTGCACGCCACCGAGGCAGGACGGCACAGCGGATGGCTCTCGGGGACGATCAACCGTCAGGTGCACTCGGTGGAGTGGTGGCTGGCCAACGAGTCCGACTCGATCATCACGTGCTCGGCGTCGATGGAGGAGGAGGTCAGCGAACTCTACGGCCCGAACCTCGCGCCGGTCACGGTGATCCGCAACGGCATCGACGTCGCCACGTGGAGCTACCGGGACCGCGCGCCACGGTCGGGGCCGCCGCGGCTGCTGTTCGTCGGCCGGCTCGAGTACGAGAAGGGCGTGCAGGACGCGATCGCCGCACTGCCGCGAATCCGGCGCAGCCACCCCGGCACAACCCTCGCGGTCGCCGGGGAGGGCACCCAGTACGAGTGGCTGCGCGAACAGGCCCGCACGCATCGGGTGCTGCGGTCGGTGAACTTCCTCGGCCCACTCGATCACACGGAGCTGCTCGGCTGGCTGCACGGCGCGGACGCGATCGTCCTGCCCAGCCGGTACGAGCCGTTCGGCATCATCGCGCTCGAGGCCGCGGCCGCGGGGACCCCACTGGTCACCTCGACCGCGGGCGGACTCGGCGAGGCCGTCGTCGACGGGCTGACGGGGCTGTCGTTCCAGCCAGGGGATGTGGACGGGCTGACCTCCGCGGTCCGGGAGGTGCTCGACAACCCGACGGCGGCTCAGCGCCGCGCCCGAGCCGCCCGGGAGCGGCTGACCGAGGACTTCGACTGGCACCAGGTGGCGCTGGACACCGCACAGGTGTATCTGAGCGCCAAGCGTCGCGTCCGGCACCCCCTCGGCCGCCCCGAGATCCCCCAGCGTCCCCTGCCCGGCCGCTGACGGGCCACTGCGCCTGTGCGCGCTTCCGGTAGCGAGAACCACCGGAAAGGCGCACAGGCGCGACGCGCCTATCCGGCGGCCGCGGCCTTCTTGCGTTCGATGTCCTCGAGCGCGGCGATGTACTTCGCGCGCTCCTCCGCACCGGCCTCCCACGCCTCCTTGCGGTTCTTGACGACCTTCGCCGGCGCGCCGACCGCGATGCTGTAGTCCGGTACCACGCCCTTGACCACTGCGTGTGCACCGAGGACACAGCCACGGCCGGTGATGGTGTTGCGCAGGACGGTCACCTTCGCGGCGATCCACGTGTCGGGTCCGATACGCACCGGACCCTTGACGATGCCCTGATCCTTGATCGGGGTGTTGACGTCGTCCATGCGGTGGTCGAAGTCGCAGATGTAGCACCAGTCCGCGACGAGGGTCGAGGCGCCGATCTCGATGTCGAGGTAGGTGTTGACGACGTTGTCCTTACCGAAGACGACCTTGTCGCCGATCCGCAGCGAGCCCTCGTGGCAGCGAATGGCGTTGCCGTCACCGATGTGGACCCACCGGCCGATCTCGAGCCGCGACAGGCCCGGCGTGGAGTGGATCTCGACCCGCTTGCCGAGGAAGACCATCCCGCGCAGGATCACGTGTGGGTTGGCCATTTTGAACTTCGCGAGCCGGTAGTACCGCACCAGGTACCACGGCGTGTACGCCTTGTTCGCGATCACCCACCGCAGCGAGTCACGGGTAAGGAACTTGGCCTGATCCGGGTCGGTCCGCCGGGATCCACGCCACCTCGTGCGCAACGGTGCGCCCCACATGCTGGTCATGACCCGACAGCCTACGTTCACCGATGGTGAGGTCGGTCACTGCCCGGTCCCGAGCGCCGTCCCGCACGATCGAGCCCACTGAGCATCAGCGCGACCCCGACCGCGCCGACCCCGACGACCGCGACGGCGAGCAGCGAACTGGTCATCACGCCGATCAGCGCGGCACTGCCCACGATGAGAGCGACGACGATCACGACACCCGCGACCGGCGACCCGAGCAGGTGGTCGACGTCGCCGTCGATTCCGGACGAGCGCGTCGTTCCGGCGTTCACCCCGACCGATGCCATGAGTCATTTCAACACACACGGCCGCCGAATTTCTCCTAATTTGAATGACTAACATTTCAGGACAATTGTCCAACAATCAATCACAGAACAATCACGAGGTCACAGGGTTCCCATCCGTCACATTTCAAGCAATTATTACCATTCAGTAATTGGGGAATTGGGCCGGACATCGCGTGTCCAACCGGGGCCGAGAGCCACCCAGGTCGGGTGCTCACCCCGCTCCGTCCTCCGGATAGTGTGCAGCGAGCGAAATCCACACGAGGAGTGATGCATGCGGCGGGTCCTACGGTCGGCAGCGGTGGCACTGACAGCGACGACAGCGCTGGTCACAGCCGGTTGCGGCAGCGATTCGCAGGTCATCGGCAACTACTCGCCGGGCGGCTGGCCCGCCATGCACGCCGACGCCCGCAACAGCGACACCAGCCCGGTGACCGGCTCCCGCTCGATTTCACTCGACTGGTCCCGCCCACTCGGCGCCCCGACCGCCACCTATGCCTCCGTGGCCGCCACCGGCCAGATATTCGTCACCACCCGGAGCGACAACGGCTGCAACCTGTTCTCATTTCAGATGGAAACCGGACGCAAACGCTGGTGCACGCGACTAGGCCCCGGCGTCGCGGCATCCACTCCCCTCGTCGACTCCGCAACGAACGTGTACATCGGCGAGGACGGCGCGATGAACTCGTTCAACGAACACGGACAGTTGCGGTGGCGGACGGTCGTCAGCGGCACCCCGCTCTCGGCGCAGTTCACCGGCGACGGCAACCTGCTCTTCGTCACCCACTTCGGTGTCGTCTCCGTGCTCAGCCCCCAGACCGGCAAGGAGATCGTCCCGTCCTACCAGCTGATCCCGGCACCGACGGCGGACCAGGCCCAGAACGTCCCGTTGCCCGCCGCCGCGCAGGGACTCGACAAGTGCTTCTTCGGATCCGCGGAGTGCCCGGTCGCGAACACCCCGGCAATAGATCTGTCCACCGGTCGCTTCTACCTGACGCTCTGGCGGCCGGGCCGGCCACAGGCAGACCTGGTGGCGATGCGCTACCAGGGCGGCGCGCTGACCGAGGAGTGGTCCTCCGACGTCCTGCCCGGGGGCAGCGCATCGAGCCCCGACATCTCCGCCGACGGCGCCACCGTCTACGTCAACGACAACGAGGGCGCACTCTGGGCGCTCGACGCGTCGACGGGCGAGCCGCGCTGGCACCACGACATCGGGTACGCCGCCGCGGGCAGTCCCTCCACCTCCGGGGACGGTCTGATCATTCCGGCGGGCGGCCGCGACGGGCACCTGCTCGCGCTCCGCGACCGCGGCGACCATGCCGAGGTGATCTGGGAGCGGAAGGATCTGCTGCACCTCGGCGTCCCCGCCCAGACCGCAGGCGGGACCGCATACACGGCCGTCCGTGAGGGCACGGACGGCCTCGCCGTGATCACCTTCGACACCGCCACCGGCGAAACCGTCGACCAGGACACCCTGCCGGGAGGCACGGGCTTCACCGTCGGAACCTCCATCGGGCCCGGCGGCGAGGTCCTGACCCCCACCCTGATCGGCGAACTGTTCGTCCTGAAGCCCTGAGCGGCGCCCGAGACACGAAACGGGGCCCGGTGGTGAGAACCACCGGGCCCCGCTCTTGTCCGACTCGGCTCTCGTTCGATTCAGGCCGGGATGTTCGGGATCAGCGTGGCGCGGGCGTAGACGGTCTCGCCCTCCTTCAACTGCAGCGCCTCGCTGTCACCGCGGGTGACCTGAGCGGCGAACAGATCACCGGTGGCCGCGTTGCGGAGCTCGACCCGCACCTCGAAGCCGAGATGCACGACGCGTTCGACCGTCGCACGGGTGACGCCGGCCGACTCCGCGGTCCCCGCCTTCTGCGCGACCGCCATGCTGGGGTCGCGGCCGACGCGGATGTCGTGCGGGCGCACCAACTGCCCGTTCAGCTTGGCGACCGGGCCGAGGAACGACATCACGAAGTCGTTCGCCGGGCTGTCGTACAGCTCGCGCGGGGTGCCGACCTGTTCGATCCGGCCCTTGTTGAGCACCGCGATCCGGTCGGCGACGTCGAGCGCCTCCTCCTGGTCGTGCGTGACGAGCACGGTCGTCACGTGCACCTCGTCGTGGAGACGCCGCAGCCAGGTGCGCAGGTCCTCGCGGACCTTCGCGTCGAGGGCACCGAACGGCTCGTCGAGCAGCAGCACCTGCGGGTCGACCGCGAGCGCGCGGGCCAGTGCCATGCGCTGACGCTGTCCACCGGACAACTGCGCCGGGTAGCGGTGCTGGAAGCCGTCGAGCCCGACGATCTCAAGCAGCTCGTTGACCCGCTTGTCGATCTCCGCCTTCGGACGCTTGCGGATCTTGAGGCCGAACGCGACGTTGTCGCGCACCGTCATGTGCTTGAACGCCGCGTAGTGCTGGAACACGAACCCGATGTCGCGCTTCTGCGGCGGCACCCCCGTCACGTCCTTGCCCGCGATCGTGATGGAGCCGGAATCGGGATGCTCGAGCCCGGCGATGGACCGCAGGAGCGTCGACTTGCCGGATCCCGACGGTCCGAGCAACGCGGTCAGCGATCCCGACGGAATGTCCAGGGTGAGGTTGTCGAGCGCGGCGAAGTCGCCGTAGTTCTTACGGGCGCCGATCACCGAAATCATGCGTTGCTCCTCTTGCGGTCCAGCAGCGTCATCAGCAGCAGCGTCACCAGGGCGATGCCCATCAGCAGCGTCGCCGCGCAGTACGCGCCGTAGGTGTTGTGGTCGTCGATGTAGCGCGAGTGCACCAGCAGGGTCAGTGTCTGCGAGACGCCGGGGAAGCCCGACGACACCATGATCACGGCGCCGAACTCGCCGAGCGAGCGGGCGACGGTCAGGACGATGCCGTACGTCAGACCCCAGCGGATCGCGGGCAGGGTGATCCGCCAGAACGTCTGCCACTTGGAGGCGCCGAGCGTCGCGGCGGCCTGCTCCTGCTCGTCGCCGATCTCGTGCAGCACCGGTTCGACCTCACGAACGACGAACGGCAGCGTCACGAAGATCGTCGCCAGCACCATGCCGGGCAGCCCGAAGATCACCCGGAACCCGAGCGAGTCCAGCCCGCCGAACCAGCCGTTGACGCCCCACAGCAGGATCAGCGACACACCCACGACGACCGGTGAGACCGCGAACGGCAGGTCCACCACCGCCTGCACCAGTCCGCGACCGGGGAACCGGCCACGGACCAGCGCGAGGGCGGTGATCACGCCGAAGATCACGTTGATCGGCACCACGATCGCCACGATCAGCAGCGACAGGTTCAGCGCCGAGATCGCCGCCGGGGTGGAGATCGCCTCGAAGAAGCTGACGATGCCCCTTTCGAACGTGCGCCACAGGATCACCCCGATGGGCACGAGGAGCAGCAGCACCAGGTAGCCGAGGGCGACCACCCGCATACCGAGGCGGGTCGGGGTCGAGACGTTCATGCCGTCTGCTCCTCACGTCGCTGGCTGCGGCTCGCGAGGATGCGCAGCACGAACAGCGTCACGAACGCGATCGCCAGCAGCGCCACCGACACCGCAGCCGCGTTGACGGGACGGTCGATCTCGATCTGCTGCTGGATGTACTGCGACGTCATCTGGGTCTCGCGAGGGATGTTGCCGCCGATCAGGACGACGGACCCGTACTCACCGATGGCTCGGGCGAACGCGAGGCCGGCACCGCTGATGATCGCCGGGGTCAGGGTCGGGAGCACCACCTTGCGGAAGATGGTCCAGTTGCTCGCGCCGAGCGATGCGGCGGCCTGCTCGACCTCACGGTCGGTCTCGATCAGCACCGGCTGCACCGACCGGACCACGAACGGGAGGGTGACGAACGCGAGCGCGACGACCAGTCCGGGCTGGGTGGCGTTGAGCTGCACGCCGATCGGACTGTTCGGCCCGTACAGCGACAGCAGCACGATGCTGGCGACGATGGTCGGCAGCGCGAACGGCAGATCGATCAGGGCGTTGACGAAACGCTTGCCGGGGAACTCGTCGCGCACCAGCACCCACGCGATGAGTGTCCCCATCACCACATTGATCAGTGCCACCACGACCGACACCCAGACGGTGACGCGCAGCGACGCGAGGGCCGCGGGGCTGGTGATCGCGTCCCAGAAGCCGCTGAGGCCGTCCTCGAACGAGGTGACCGTCAGCGCCGCGAGCGGCAGCAGCACGATCACGCTCAGCCACAGCATCGTGATGCCGATGCCGAGCGGCCCGACGGTGCCGGTGACGGTGAACCATCGGCGCCTGCGGCGGGTGGGTGGGGTGGACGCGCTCGGCGTCGCGGACGAGTCTTCGGACTCGGGGCCGGGTCCGCCGATCTCGGACACCGATCCCCCCGTCGTAGTGGTACTGGTCACGGTGAGACTACTTGCTCGCGGCGTCGTAGATCACGGCGATCGACCCGGTGTCCTTGGCGAACAGCGAGGCGTCGACGGCCTTCCAGCCGCCGAGGTCCGCGATGGTCCACAGCTTCGCCGGAGCCGGGAAGTCGGCGGCGAACTTCTCCGCGACCGCCGGGTCCACCGGCCGGAAGCCGGCCTCGGCCCACAGGGTCTGCCCCTCGGTGGTGTAGAGGAAGTCCTTGAAGGCGTTGGCCTGCTCGAGGACCTTGCTGTTCTGGATCACGGCGACGGGGTTCTCGATCTTGAAGGTCGTCGGCGGGGTGACGTGCTCGACCGGATCGCCGTTGCGCTCTGTGAAGATCGCCTCGTTCTCGTAGCTGATCAGCACGTCACCGGTGCCCTGCAGGAAGGTCTCGGTCGCCTCCCGGCCCGACTTCGGCTGCACCTTCACGTGATCGGTCACGAGCGCGTTCACGTAGTCCAGACCGGCCTGCGGGTTCTTGCCGCCGTCGCTCTTCGCCGCGTACGGGGCGAGCAGGTTCCACTTCGCCGAGCCCGAGCTGAAGGGGTTGGGGGTGACGACCTCGACGCCCGGCGCGAGCAGGTCGTCCCAGTCCTTGATGCCCTTGGGGTTGCCCTCGCGCACGACCAGGGTGACGACCGACCCGAACGGAATTCCGTTGTAGGCGTCCTTGTTCCAGTCGGCGCTCACCAGGCCGGCGTCGACGAGGCGGGTGATGTCGGGCTCGACCGAGAAGTTGACGACGTCGGCCTGCGCGCCGTCCTTGACCTTCCGCGACTGGTCACCGGACGCACCGTAGGACTGCTGGAAATCGACGTTCTTGCCGGCTTCGGTCTCCCGGAACGCCGGGATCACCTTGTCGAAGCCGGGCTTCGGCACGGCGTAGGCGTACAGGCTGACGGTGCCGCCGCTGCCGTCACCGGAACCGCTCTCGCCTCCCCCGGCCACGTCACTGGACCCGCCGCTGCACGCGGTCAGGGCGACGGCTCCCGCGGTGACGACGGCGGCCAGGAGGCCGAAACGGGAGATGCGGGCACGAACGCTCATCGAGATGCCTTTCACGATTCGCCGCGCGGGGCGAATGGGGGGACGGGGGTCGTCGAGACCGCCGTGAACGCCGCGGCCGGGCGGCTGCGTTCACGGACACGAAGTGTGAGGAAGGTGCCCGCTGCGTGGGGCGAACCGGCCGGCGCGATGCACAACGGCGGAGGGGATCAACAACAGTCGATGTCGGCGACTGCGAGCATGCCGACAGCGATCAACGCCAATTCATGGCGGACCTGGTGTACGGCAGTGGCAGACACGCCGACGAATCTAGCAGAGGTCGGGTGACGGATCTAACCCGGCGGCCGCCGGGGGCGGGTCAACGGGTCAGCAGCCAGCCGATGAGGACGAGGACCAGCAGGGCGATGAGCATCAGGGTGACGCGAGACCGGGGCATCAGCGCTCACCCGCCGCGACGACCTCCGCCGAGACCTGGTCCCGGTCGCGTCCGAGCAAGGCGAGCGCCCGCGCCAGCGCCACGTCGAAGATGCGCGCGACACCGTATGCGGCAGGCATCGCGACCGCCATCACCAGCAGCAACTGCGGAACGTAGGGCAGACCGATGACCCACAATTCAAGGCCGTCCCACCAACTGGCGATCTGATTCACGCCCTCACCCTACGCGGGCGCGTCTGCGGTGGACGACGGCGCCCACCGCGCCCATGATGTGGAGATGACGGCCACCGAACACGATGTGAACGGGCTGAGCACCGGCACCGACGAGTCGCTCTCCGCGAACCTGCCTGCGACGGTCGAGACCTCGACGCACCGCAGCAGGTTTCCCCCGATCGACGACTACGCGTTCCTTTCGGACTGCGAGACGACGTGCCTGATCGCGCGCAACGGTTCGGTGGAGTGGATGTGCATCCCGAGGCCGGACTCGCCGAGCGTGTTCGGCGCGGTGCTGGACCGCAGCGCGGGTCATTTCCGGATCGGCCCGTACGGACAGAACGTCCCGGCGGCCCGCCGGTACCTGCCGGGCGGGCTCATCGTCGAGACCACCTGGCAGACCGAGACCGGGTGGCTGATCGTCCGCGATGCCCTGGTGATGGGTGCGTGGCACAACAACGACCAACGGTCGCGCAGCCACCGCCGCACCCCGACCGACTGGGACGCCGAGCACATTCTGCTGCGCACGGTGAAATGTGTCAGCGGCGTGGTTGAGCTGGAGATGAGCTGCGAGCCCTCGTTCGACTACCACCGGACACCGGCGAAGTGGGAGTACACCGGCAAGGTCTACGAGGAGGCCACCGCGACCTGCGACGGCAGCGCGATCGGCGCACACCCGACGCTGCGCCTGACGTCCAACCTGAAGCTGGGCATCGAGGGCCGCGAGGCGCGGGCCCGCACCCGGATGAAGGAGGGCGACAACGTCTTCGTTGCGCTGTCGTGGTCGGATCTGCCTGCGCCGCAGACGTTCGACGAGGCCGCCGACAAGATGTGGACGACAGCCGAGTGCTGGCGCCAGTGGATCACCATCGGCCGCTTCCCCGACCACCCGTGGCGCGGCTACCTGCAGCGCAGCGCCCTGGCGCTGAAGGGACTGACCTACGCCCCGACCGGCGCACTGCTCGCCGCGTCCACCACGTCGATGCCGGAAACGCCGGGTGGGGAGCGAAACTGGGACTACCGCTACGCGTGGGTGCGGGACTCCACGTTCGCGTTGTGGGGGTTGTACACCCTGGGACTCGACCGGGAGGCCAACGACTTCTTCGCGTTCATCTCCGACGTGTCGCAGTCCGACCACGGACACCCCGACTCGCTGCAGGTGATGTACGGGATCGGCGGCGAGAAGACGCTCGAGGAATCCGAACTCGACCACCTGTCCGGCTACGACGGTGCCCGCCCGGTCCGCATCGGCAACGGCGCCTACAACCAGAAGCAGCACGACATCTGGGGCACCATGCTCGACTCGGTGTACCTGCACGTCCGCTCCCGTGACCAGGTGCCGGACGCACTGTGGCCGCTGCTCAAACGCCAGGTGGAAGAGGCGATCAAGCACTGGCGGCAACCGGATCGCGGCATCTGGGAGGTGCGCGGCGAACCGCAGCACTTCACCTCGTCGAAGGTGATGTGCTGGGTGGCTCTCGACCGGGGTTCGAAACTCGCTGCGCTGCACGGCGAGAAGTCGTACGCGCAGCAGTGGTCGGAGATCGCGGACGAGATCAAGGCCGACGTCCTCGAGCACGGCGTCGACGAGCGGGGGGTGTTCACCCAGCGGTACGGGCACCCGTCGCTGGACGCCTCGCTGCTACTGGTCCCGCTGCTGCGCTTCCTGCCCGCCGACGACCACCGCGTCCGCGCCACCGTGCTGACCATCGCGGACGAGCTCACCGAGGACGGCCTGGTGCTTCGCTACCGCGTCGAAACCACCGACGACGGACTGTCCGGCGAGGAGGGCACGTTCACGATCTGCTCGTTCTGGCTGGTGTCCGCACTCGTCGAGATCGGTGAGCTTGCCCGCGCGAAGCGCCTGTGCGAGAGGCTCCTCGGCTTCGCGAGTCCCCTCAAGCTGTACGCGGAGGAGATCGACCCCCGCACCGGAAGGCATCTCGGCAACTTCCCGCAGGCGTTCACCCATCTGGCGCTGATCAACGCGGTGGTGCACGTCATCCGCGCCGAGGAGGCCGGCGACACCGGAGCCTTCCAGCCCGCGCACTCCCCCATGTGAGCCCACCCGCCCGCCCCGCCACCCCCCAGCCCATTCGACCGAATGTGGCCCTCGGTCACTTCAAGTGACGGAAGGCCACATTCGGTCAGATGGACGGGGGTGTGCCCGGGTCAGGAGAAGCGGGACAGGAGCCGCTCGGCGTCGGCGGCGATCTGCCGCACCACCTCACCGGCGGGCCGCACGTCGCGCACCAGGCCGACGGCCTCGCCCGCGTACACCACGCCGCGGCGCGGATCGGCGGCGTCGTACGCCTGCTCCAACTGCTCGACCGGAGTGTCGGTGCCGTGGAAGTCGCGGGTGAAGTCGTTGGCGATGGCCCGTCCGCCCCATCGCTCGGGCCACGGCTGGTGCCGTGCCCGGTCGAACACCGCGGTGTAGACGGTGTCGGCGCTGCCTGCGTCGACGACGGCGGTGCGGGCGTAGTCGGGGCCGACGGTCTCGGGGCTGGCCAGCAGCGCGGTGCCGATCAGCGCACCCTGCGCACCGGCCGCGATCACCGCCGCCAGGCCGCGGCCGGTGCCGATGCCGCCGGCCGCCAGGACCGGCAACTCGGTGGCGTCGAGCAGTTCCTGCAGCAACGGCAGGGTGCCGATCCGCCCGGTGTGCCCGCCGGCCTCGCCGCCCTGCGCGATGACCACGTCCACCCCGGCCCGCTCGACGACCCGCAGATCCTCGAGCGTGTTCACCTGGGAGGCAACGAGAATCCCGGCGGCGTGCGCCCGCTTCACGTACGGCGCGGGATCACCGAACGACAGGGTCAGCAGTGTCGGGTTCTCGTCGATCGCGGCGCCGAGGAGGGTGTCGTCGTCGTCGAGCGACCACGTCATCAGGCCGATGCCGACCCGACCGCCGCGCTCACGCGCGACCGCCGCCTCCGCCGCGATCCACTCCGGCGTCGTGTACCGGGCCGCGCCGAGCATGCCGAGGCCACCGGCCTTCGACACCTCGCCGGCCAGCGCGCCGCCGGCGCGTCCACCCATCGGGGCGCCGAGGATCGGCACCTCGAGTCCCAACGTCTCCGTCAACCAGGTCTCGAGCATCGTTCCCCTCTCGGCTGCGACTCCGCCGCCCGTGAGTCTGTGCGGCCCGGTGCGGACCGGTAAGACTCACGGGCGCGCAGCGCCTACTTCTTGGGCTTGTCCGCGACAGACTCGTTCGACAGCGCCGCCACGAAGGCCTCCTGCGGGACCTCGACCCGACCGATGGTCTTCATCCGCTTCTTGCCCTCCTTCTGCTTCTCGAGCAGCTTGCGCTTACGGCTGATGTCGCCGCCGTAGCACTTGGCGAGCACGTCCTTGCGGATCGCGCGGATGTTCTCGCGGGCGATGATCTTCGAGCCGATCGCGGCCTGGATCGGCACCTCGAACTGCTGGCGCGGGATCAGCTCGCGCAGCTTGGTGGTCATCTTGTTGCCGTAGGCGAAGGCGGAGTCCTTGTGCACGATCGCGCTGAACGCGTCGACGGCCTCGCCCTGCAGCAGGATGTCGACCTTGACGAGCGCGGCCTGCTGCTCGCCCGCCTCCTCGTAGTCGAGGCTGGCGTAGCCCTTGGTCCGGGACTTGAGGGCGTCGAAGAAGTCGAACATGATCTCGCCCATCGGCAGCGTGTAACGCAGCTCGACACGCGTCTCCGAGAGGTAGTCCATGCCACCGAGCTCGCCGCGGCGGCTCTGGCACAGCTCCATGATCGCGCCGGTGTACTCGCTCGGCGCGATGACGGTGCACTTGGCCATCGGCTCGTACACCTCGCGCACCTTGCCCTCGGGCCAGTACGACGGGTTGGTCACCTCGTGCTCGGAGCCGTCCTCCATGATCACGCGGTACACCACGTTCGGTGCGGTGGAGATGAGGTCGAGGCCGAACTCACGCTCGAGGCGGTCTCGGGTGATCTCCATGTGCAACAGGCCGAGGAAGCCGCAGCGGAAGCCGAAGCCCAGCGCCACGGACGTTTCCGGCTCGTAGGCCAGCGCGGCGTCGTTGAGGCGCAGCTTGTCCAGCGCGTCGCGCAGCACCGGGTAGTCGGAGCCGTCCATCGGGTACAGACCGGAGTAGACCATCGGCTTGGGGTCGCGGTAGCCGGTCAGCGGCTCGGAAGCGCCGCCCCGGAAGGTGGTGACGGTGTCGCCCACTCGGGACTGGCGCACGTCCTTGACGCCGGTGATGAGGTAGCCGACCTCGCCGACGCCGAGGCCGACGGTGGCCTTGGGTTCGGGCGAGATGATGCCCACCTCGAGCAGTTCGTGGGTGGTACCGGTCGACATCATGGTGATCTTCTCGCGGGGACGGATCTTGCCGTCCACCACTCGCACGTAGGTGACGACGCCGCGGTAGGCGTCGTAGACCGAGTCGAAGATCATCGCGCGCGCCGGACCGTCCGCGTCGCCGACCGGCGCGGGCACCTGCTTGACGACCTCGTCGAGCAGCTCCTTCACACCGACACCGGTCTTGCCGGAGACCCGCAGCACGTCCTCCGGCTCGCAGCCGACGATGTGCGCGATCTCGGCGGCGTACCTGTCCGGGTCGGCCGCGGGCAGGTCGATCTTGTTGAGCACCGGGATGATGGTGAGGTCCTTCTCCATCGCCAGGTACAGGTTGGCCAGGGTCTGGGCCTCGATGCCCTGCGCGGCGTCGACGAGCAGCACCGCACCCTCGCATGCCTCGAGCGCGCGGGAGACCTCGTAGGTGAAGTCGACGTGGCCCGGCGTGTCGATCAGGTGCAGGACGATCTGTTCGGTGGTGCCGTCCTCGTTCTCGACGGTCCACGGGAGCCGCACGTTCTGCGCCTTGATCGTGATGCCGCGTTCGCGCTCGATGTCCATGCGGTCGAGGTACTGCGCGCGCATCGCGCGCTCCTCGACGACCCCGGTGAGCTGCAGCATCCGGTCCGCCAGCGTCGACTTGCCGTGGTCGATGTGCGCGATGATGCAGAAGTTCCGGATCCGCGACGGATCCGTGAACGTCGTCTCCGCGAAGTTGCTGCTCAAGCCCAATTCCCTCATCTCACTCGCGCACCTGTACCGACCCGGTCCGGTCGCCCGTCCCGTACTGGTCCCGCACCGGGACGACGTCCGCCGCGTCCCGTGCCCTCCCATCATCCCTTGACGGCAGGTGCGCGTACACATCGAGGGTCACCACCGGCGACTTCACTGCGCGGGGACCGCACGTCCCGCGGTCCGGGGGTCGAAGGTGGGCCGTGAGGTCAGGGCGTCACGATGGCGAAGTCCGGGTCGGGCGCATCGAGATAGCCGACCAGCTCGACCAGCTTGCCGGCGTCGCCGTCGACCGCCACCTCCTGCGCCGCGATCATGGCGTCGAGACCGCGGTGGCCGAGCAGGGCGTCGTGCAGATTCTGCCGGGTCAGGGTGAACGCGACATCGGGTGCGGGCATTTCGCCGTCCACGTCGAAGTGCACCAGCACCCCGTTGCGGAGCTGGGTGCGGTGGGTGAGCGCGGGATCCGTCAGATGCCAGTCGATCGTGACCCGCGCTGCCCAGGCGCGCGGCCCGTCGACCCGCAGCGAGATCGCGTCGAACAGCTGCTCCACGTTGAGCGCCGCGGAGATGTCCTGGGATGCCGTGACGGTGGGGGTTCCGATCGCGCCGTGGCGCAGTTCGTAGGCACCCATGAGGAAGAAGTTCCGCCACGTGCCGTTCTCGGACCCGAATCCGAGTTGCTCGAGGGTGTCGGCCTGCAGTGCCTTCGCCTCGGCGTTGTCCGGATCGGCGAAGATCACATAGTTCACCACCTGTGCGACCCAGCGATAGTCACCCGCGGCGAACGACTCGCGGGCCTTGTCCAGGACCGCCTGCGCACCGCCCATGAACTCGACGTGCCGCTGCGCCGCGTCGACGGGCGTGTGCTGCCACAGGGTCGCGGGGTTGCCGTCGAACCAGCCCATGTAGCGCTGGTAGATGGCCTTGACGTTGTGGCTGACCGAACCGTAGTAGCCGTGTGTGTGCCACGCCTGCTCGATCGCGGGCGGGAGCTGAATCTCCTCGGCGAACTCGATTCCCGTGACGCCCTTGTTGATCGCCCGCAGCGTCTGGTCGTGCAGGAAGCCGTACAGGTCGCGTTGCAGGGACAGGAACTCGGTGAGCCGCTCGGTGCCCCAGGTCGGCCAGTGGTGCGAGGCGAACAGGACGTCCGATTCCGCCGCGTACTTGTTGATCGACTCCGTCAGGTACTTCGCCCACACGTGCGGGTCACGGACCAGCGCACCACGGAGGGTCAGGAGGTTGTGCAGCGTGTGCGTGGCATTCTCCGCCATGCACAGGGCTCGCCGGTCCGGGAAGTGGAAGTTCATCTCCGAGGGCGCCTCGGTGCCGGGTGTGAGCTGGAACTCGATGCGCACGCCGTCGAGCACCTCGGTCTGCCCGGTCCGGCCGATGTCGACGGTAGGCGTGATGAGGGTCGGTGTCCCCGTCGAGGTGGTCGGTCCGAGACCGGCGCCGACCGCTCCCAGCGGCCCGCGCGGCAACGCGGCGCCGTACATGTAGGCTGCCCGCCGCCCCATGGCGGTGCCTGCGTACACGTTCTCCGCCACCGCGTGCTCGACGAATCCGGTCGGCGCCAGGATGGGGCAGCGGCCCGCGGCCACATCCTCCTCGGTGGTGACACCCTTGACGCCGCCGAAGTGATCGATGTGGCAGTGCGAGAAGATCACTCCCGTCACCGGCCGTTCACCGCGGTGCTCGCGGTACAGCGCCAGCCCGGCGGCGGCGGTCTCGGCCGAGATGAGGGGGTCGATCACGATCACCCCGGTGTCGCCCTCGACCAGGGTCATGTTGGACAGGTCCAGCCCGCGAATCTGGTAGATCCCGTCGGCGACCTCGTACAGCCCCTGCATCGCGCACAGCCGGGACTGCCGCCACAGACTCGGATGGACCGTTGGCGGGCAGTCCTCGTCGAGGAACGCGTATCCGTCGCTGTCCCACACCACCTCGCCGCTCGCGTTCGTGACCACCCCGGGTTCGAGCGCCGCGACGAAGCCGCGCCGGGCGTCCTCGAAGTCCTGAACGTCGCCGAACGGGAGCTCTCGGGACGCGCTCGCGTTCCCGTTCTGGACAGTCGCGGTGGCATCGCTGCTCATGGCATCTCTCCTCGTCATTCCTCGGGGCTCGCCGCGAGCATGTCACCGGCGACGATCCGGCGCCCTCACCCAGACCGGATGAATCGGTGCCGTGGCGGGTGCCCATCCGACCGGACCGCACCCGTCGCTAGGTTGGAGGCATGGCTTCGAAGTGGACGCGGATCGGCAGGCAACTCGGCGACATCGCACTGCGTGAGGGCCCGCGGCTGCTGAAGGGATTGCAGAAGTCCGGGGTGCTGCCCCGGGCGAAGACCGCGGCGCCGGAACGAAAGCCGGTCCGGCCCGGGCGCCCGGTGTCATCGACCTCGGCCCCGACGGCGCACCGCGCCCGCACCGTCGCGTATGCACCGGACCTGGACGGCCGCGCCGATCCCGGCGAGGTCGTCTGGACCTGGGTCGCGTACGAGGAGGACGCGGGCAAGGGCAAGGACCGGCCCGTGCTCGTGGTCGGACGCGACGGCGAGACCCTGCTCGGCCTGATGCTGTCGTCGAACTCGGACCGGGAGGGCCAGCGCAACTGGCTGGCGCTGGGTGCCGGCGCCTGGGACGGCGAGCACCGCCCGAGCTGGGTGCGACTCGACCGGGTCCTCGACGTCCCCGAGGCCGGGATCCGCCGTGAGGGCGCGATTCTCGACAAGGGCCGTTTCGACAAGGTCGCCGCCCGGCTGCGCCGAGACCACGGCTGGTCCTGACACGAACGCCGATCGGGCGCCGGCCAACAGTGGCCGGCGCCCGATCATCGGTCGCGAAACGAGTTGTCAGTCGTGGAGCCGGTCGAAGCGTCCGAACAGCGAGCGGTACGCGAACGCGCCCAGCGCACCACCGATCAGCGGGAACACGATGAAGGCCCACAGCTGAACCGGCGCGCCGTCCTGGTACCAGGCGACGGCGAAGCTGCGCGCCGGGTTGACCGAGGTGTTGTCGATCGGGATCGACATGATGTGGATGACGGCGAGGGTGAAGCCGATCGCGATGCCGGCGAGCGGCACGTCGGACAGTTGGTCGGTGGACGCGAGGACCACGAACACCAGCAGCGCGGTGAGCAGGATCTCGATCACGATCATCGCGCCGATCCCGTAGCCGCTCTGCAGGACGCCGCCGAGCGGCCCCTGGATCGCGGACGGGCTGTGGTCGCCCCACCCGTTCGCGCCGAGCCCGTTGGTCGCCCGATCGTAGGAGGGCAGGCTCTTGGCGACCGCGAACAGCACCACACCGGCGACGAGACCGCCGAGCACCTGGGCGCCCACGTACATCAACGCCTTCACGGCCTCGATGCGTCCGATCAGGAACTGGCCGAACGTGACCGCCGGGTTGACGTGGCAGCCGGACACCGGGCCGATCGCGTAGACCAGGAACGCCAGGGTCAGACCGAAGGCGAGCGCGACCCCGAGATTGCCGACCTTGCTGCCCGCGATGACGGCCGTGCCGACCGAGACGAACACCAGCACGAACGTGCCGATGCCTTCAGCGACGTACTTCTTGGCATCGGAAAAGTGTTCCTTCTCGGAGATTTCCTGTGCTGTGGGAGACATGTGCCACCTTTTTGCTGCGTCGAAGGACGGAACGGGAATAGCTCCGGCCGGACGCTACGCGAGACGTACCATCTCCACAACGACATCGAGGTCTGTCGAGCCACCTCCCGAGTAAATTCCCTTGAGCGGCGGCACGTCCGCGTAGTCCCGCCCGACGGCAACCGACACGTGCTGCTCGTTCACCAGGACCGCGTTCGTCGGGTCGTATCCCCACCACGACCCGGTCCACGCCTGAACCCAGGCATGCGACTCGGCGCTGACCGCCTCACCCAGTGCCGCATCCGGATTCGGATGCAGGTAGCCGGACACATATCGACTGGGAATTCCCATGGCACGCAGCAGCAGCAAGGTGAGGTGCGCGTAGTCCTGACAGACCCCGCGCCGTTCCTCCCACGCCTCCAGTGCCGAGGTGTGCACGCCGGTCGACCCCGGAACGTACGACATCTGCTCGTGCACCCATCCGGCGGCCGCGACGACGGCCTCGGCGGGCCGGCACTCGCGACGCAGACGCTGCGCGACGTCGTCGAAGTGGTCACTGGACGGGACATAGCCGGTGCCGCACAGGTATTCGCCGTACTGGTCGCGAATGTGATCCTCGCCCAGCCGATCCCAGCCGACGGTGTCCGCAGGGATCGTGACCGCCTCGGTCTCGACCACCGACGAGCCGGTGACGGCGAGCGTGGTGTGCGGGGCGTGCAGGTCGAACGCGGTGACCGCGGTGCCCCAGTAGTCGGTGTAGCGGTACGCCCGGGTGGCCGGCACCGTCTCGACCCGGTTGTGGATGACGTTCTGCCGCGCGTCGCTGCGCGGCGTCAACCGGGCCTCGTTGAACGACGACGTCACCGGTGCGTTGTACGCGAATCCGGTGGTGTGCACCACCCGCAGTCGCCAGGTCATCGCTCCCCCTCCACTCCCGCGGCCACCCCGGCCCCGGCGTCGGTCCACGCCACCCAGGGGGCGGAGTGGAAGTACTGCTGCGCGATCGCCTCCCCCAGGGTGCGGCAGGTGTTCTGCAGCGCGAGCAGGCGCAGTTGCAGGTCCTCCATCACCACCCCAGGCGGCAGGAACTCGAGCTCGCTGCGGGCCCGCCCGAGGATGCGCTGCGCCTCGTCGCGGGTCCCGACCCGGCTGTGCGGGTGGGTGTCGAGCTGGTCGAGACACAGTTCCGCCTGCCGGATCGCGTGGAACACCGACCGCGGGAACAACCGGTCGAGCAGGATGAACTCGACGACGCGGTGGGCGTCGAGGGCCCCGCGGTAGGTGCGCAGGTAGGTGTCCTGGGCGCCGGCCGACCGCAGCACCGTCACCCAGGCCGGGGAACTGTTGCGGTCCCCGGCACGCGAGAGCAGCAGTCGCACCAGCATGTCGACCCGCTCGACGGAGCGGCCGAGCAGCAGGAAGCGGTAGCCGTCGTCACGACTGAGGGTGGAGTCGGCGAGGCCGGCGAACATGGCGGCGCGGGTCTCGACGTAGGCGAAGAACTCGTGCGGACCGAGCCTGCGCGCGGCCCTCTCCCGTTCGGCGAGACCGTGATACGTGGTGTTGAGGCACTCCCACATCTCGGTGGACGTCACTTCCCTTGCACCGCGGGCGTTCTCCCGTGCGCGCGAGAGCGAGTCGACGATCGAGCCCCCTCGATCCCTACCGAACGCGACCAGATCGGTGAGCGACCACACGTCGAGCGGACCTTCCGGCGTGTCGATGCCGAGCACCCGAAGCAGCAGCCGTGACGACCGGTCCGGGTCGACGGTGGAGTCCTCGAACAGCTGGTGGACCGCGACGTCCAGGATCCGGGCGGTGTCGTCGGCGCGCTCGACGTACCTGCCGATCCAGTACATCGACTCCGCGTTACGTGCGAGCATCGGGGCCCACCGCCTTCCCGTCCGACCCGGCCGCCTGCCGTTGTCTGGCGTTTTGCTGCTGCTGTTGCTGCTGCTGTCCGGCGGACAGTTCCGGGCCGAGTTCGCTGTGCCCGGGCCGGACCGGCTCCCCGACCAGTTCACCCCCGCCGAGCTCGCGTTCGGTGTCGGGGACCCGGCCGGCCAGCACCCAGGTGTCCTTGCTGCCGCCGCCCTGGCTGGAGTTGACGACGAGCGACCCCTCCGGCAGCGCCACCCGCGTCAGTCCGCCCGGCAGCACCCACACGCCCTCGCCGTCGTTGACGGCGAACGGGCGCAGGTCCACGTGTCGCGGCGCGAGGACGTCCCCGACCTTGGTCGGCACGGTGGACAGCTGGACCACCGGCTGCGCGATCCAGCCGCGCGGGTCGGCGCGGATCTTCGCGGCGACCTCGGCGAGTTCCCGACGCGAGGCATCCGGCCCGAACACGATGCCGTAGCCACCGGACCCCTCGACCGGCTTGATCACCAGCTCGGCGAGCCGGTCGAGGACCTGCTCGCACTCGTCCGGCAGCCAGCACCGGTAGGTGTCGACGTTCGCCAGCAGCGGCTTCTCGCCGAGGTAGTACTCGATGATCGAGGGCACGTACGTGTAGACCAGTTTGTCGTCACCGACCCCGTTGCCGACGGCGCTGGAGATGACGACGTTGCCCGCCCGGGCCGCGTTGAGCAGCCCGGCGACGCCCAGGACTGAGTCGGGCCGGAAGTGCATCGGGTCGAGGAAGTCGTCGTCGATGCGGCGATAGACGACGTCGACCTGCCGCTCCCCCTCGGTGGTGCGCATGTAGACGACGTTGTCGCGGCAGAACAGGTCCCGACCCTCGACGAGTTCGACACCCATCTGCCGCGCCAGCAGCGAGTGCTCGAAGTACGCGGAGTTCGCGATGCCGGGGGTCAGCACCACCACCGTCGGGTCCGCGGTGTTGACCGCGGCCGACGCCCGCAGCGCCCGCAGCAGTTGTGCGGCGTAGTCACCGACGGCCCGCACCCGGTGCGAAGAGAACAGGTCGGGAAACACCCGCGCCATGGTGCGGCGGTTCTCCATCACATAGGACACCCCGGACGGGGACCTGAGGTTGTCCTCGAGCACCCGGAAGGTGCCGGTGGCGTCGCGGACGACGTCGATGCCTGCGACGTGGATCCGGACGCCGTTGGGAGGCACGATCCCGGCGGCCTCGCGGTGAAAGTGTTCACACGAGGTGACGAGACGTTTCGGGACCACCCGGTCACGCAGGATCTCCTGGTCTCCGTACACATCGGCGAGGAACATCTCCAGCGCCCGGACGCGCTGGGTGATGCCCCGCTCGAGGGCGGCCCACTCGCGTTCGGCGATCACCCGGGGCACCAGATCCAGCGGGAACGGCCGCTCCTGCCCGGAGAGGGAGAAGGTGACCCCCTGATCGACGAACGCCCGGGCGAGCGCGTCGGCGCGGGCGGCGAGATCGGCGGCGTTCGACGGCTCGAGGGCGGCGAAGATCCCCTCGTAGGGTGGCCGCACGGCGCCGCCTGCATCGAACATCTCGTCGTAGGCGAGGGCGTAGCGGCCGATGTCGGTGTATCCGTCGAACACGTCCCCCGCCCCGGTTCCGGGGACTGGTTTCGTGACTGTTCGGGCGTTCATCCGCCCATGGTCCGCCAGCGGCAGCCACCCGGCAGCGCGCACGGTAACGCGCAGGTGAGCAGCCTGAAACAACTGCGTTTCCGGCACCTGGCAACAGCCTGGAGCGACCCGCGGTTTGGGTCATCAGGTTCGGCACTGGTAACGTGGCCTGTCGGTGCACATACGCACCCGAAGCTTTCTCAACCAGAAAACCAGCGAAGACGACAGGATTTTACGCGTGGCCAACATCAAGTCCCAGGTGAAGCGGATCCGTACCAACGAGCGTCAGCGACTGCGCAACCAGTCGGTGAAGTCCTCGCTGCGTACCGCGATCCGTTCCTTCCGCGAGGCTGCTGCCGCGGGCGACAAGGACAAGGCCAACGAGCTCCTCGTCTCCGCCAGCCGCAAGCTCGACAAGGCTGCCAGCAAGGGCGTCATCCACGCCAACCAGGCTGCCAACAAGAAGTCGGCGCTCGCGCTGGCTGCGAACAAGCTCTGACCTAAACGTCATCGCTGGAGACCGCCCGGTCCTCGACCGGGCGGTCTTTTCGCATGTCCGGGGGCCCGGGCCGGACATGCGAAAGACCGGTCAGCCGCGCAGCTCGGCGACCCGGCGGACGGCGTACTCCACCGCGTAGTCGGCGTCGGCCGCGGCACCCTTGACGTCGGCGTTGAGCTGGGCCACCACCTCGAGCGCCGAACCGAGGGTCTCCGGCCGCCAGCCACGCGCCTGCGCCTGTGCCTTCTTCACCTTCCACGGGGCCATGCCCAGGCCCGACGCCATCCGGAACGGGTCGCCGCGGCCGGCCGAGTCCACCCGGGCGATCGTGTGCACGGCGTCGGCGAGGGCGTCGGCGAGCAGCACGTGCGGCACACTCCGAAGCATCGCCCAGCGCAGGGCCTCAAGTGCCCCGGACCGGTCGCCCGCGACCGCCAGTTCCGCGACGTCGAATCCGGACACCTCGGCCTTGCCGGAGTAGTACCGCTGCACCGCCGCGGCGTCGATCTTCCCGCCGGTGTCCGCGGCGAGCTGTGAGCAGGCCGCGGCGAGCTCGCGCAGGTCGGAGCCGACCGCGTCGAGCACCGTCTCGATGACCTCCGGGGACACCCTCACCCCGGCGGCCCGGAACTCGGACCGCACGAAGTCGGCGCGTTCCGTCGGCTTGAGTTTCGCGCACTCGTGCACCTGGGCGCCCGACTTCTGCAGCGCACCGACCATCGCCTTCGCCCGGCCTCCCCCGGAGTGCAGCACGACGATCGTGAACCCGTCGGGTGGCGCGGCCGCGGCGTCCAGCACCAGGGTGACCGCATCCTTGCCTGCCTCGGCTGCGGCCTCGAGGACGATGACCTTGTCCTCGGCGAACAGTGACGGGCTGAGCAGTTCCGCGAGTTCGGCGGGACTGGTGTCGCCGGTCCGCAACCGGCTGACGGGCACGTCCTGGGGATTGTCGGATGCCGCGCGTACCTCCGCGACGATCGCGGAGACGGCGCGGGCGACGAGGAATTCCTCGTCACCGAGAACGAGATGCAGCTGTGCGGGAGCGGCGGAGGTCACCACACGATCCTGTCACGCCCGGCCGACGCGTCGGCGCCGGCGGTGCGTGACGGCGACACCCCCGCCCCCGCCGCGGCTGACCGCGACGTCGCCGCCGCGGTCGGTGCGCGCGACGGTGGCGCCCATCTCCTGCAGGGTCCTCAGGATCCCGGGGTTGGGATGGCCGAAGGTGTTGTCGGCGCCGACCGAGACGATCACCAGCCGCGCCCCGACCGCGCGAAGGAACTCCGGTGTGGTGGTGCGCGAGCCGTGGTGTGGAAGTTTGAGGATGTCCGCGGCGACCGGGACCCGGTCCCGCAGCAGATCCCGCTGTCCGTCCGCCTCGACGTCCCCGGTGAGCAGGATCCGGCCGGCGACGGTGTCCACGGACAGCACCAGCGACTGGTCGTTGGCGGCGGCGTCGCCGTCGCCGGGGTCGCGCGGCGCGGGCAGGGTCGGGCCGAGCACCCGGAATGTGAGTGCCCCCGCCGTCAGCGTCTGCCCGGCCCGCGCCTCGACCACCGGCACCCCCGCCGCCGACGCCTGCCGCTGCACCTGGCCGAACCCCTCCTCCGGCAGCCGCATCGGGCCGGTCACCACGCCGCCCACCGACCGCCCTCGCAGCACCCCGGGCAGTCCGTCGATGTGGTCCGCGTGCAGGTGGGTCAGCACGACGGTGGCCACCGATCGCGCGCCGAGACGGTGCAGACAGTCGTCGACCGGTCTCGGTTGTGGCCCCGCGTCGACGACCACCACCGACCCGTTCCCGGCGTCGAGCACCAACGCGTCGCCCTGCCCGACGTCGCACGCCACCAGCACCCAGCCGCGCGCCGGCCATCCCGGCCACAGCATCCGGACCGGCAGCCACACCAGGGCCACCCCGAGCAGCATCGCGGCGAGCAGGACCCGCAGCCGCCGCACGGCGATCGCCGTCACCGCCGCGACCACCACGGCGGCGATGACCGCGAACCCGATCGCACCGGACGGCACCGAGACCGACGCGCCGGGGAGGGCCGCCGACGTCCGCGCCACCCACAGCAGCCACCACAGCAGCGGCGCGGTGACGTGGGCGGCGAGCGCACCCAGGGGAAGCCACGCCGTGCCCGCCGCCGCGACCACCGCACCGATCACCGTGACCGGGGCGATGACCGGCGCGACCGCGAGGTTCGCCGCGACCGCCACCGTGCTCACGGTGCCGGCCATCGCGGCGACGAGCGGCACCGTGACGGCGTGCGCGGCCACGGCCACCGCGACCGCCTCCGCCGCCACCCGCGGCCAGCCGCGCCGCTGCAGCCACCGCGCCCAGCGCGGCGCCACCAGCACCAGCGCTGCGGTCGCGGCCACGGACAGTGCGAAGCCGAAACTGACGGCCAGGTCCGGGTACAGGGCGAGCAGCGCGATGACCGCGGCGCCGAGCGCGGGCATCGCCTGCCGCCGCCGGCCCACGACCATCGCCAGCAGGACCACCGCCCCCATCGCGGCGGCCCGCAGCACACTGGGCGACGGCCGCGCGAGAATCACGAAGCCCACCAACGCGATTCCGGCGACGACGGCGGTCGTGCGTGGCCCGAGCGCGAGCGCGCGGGTCAGCAGCAGCACCGCACCGAGCAGAATGCTCACGTTGGCGCCCGAGACCGCCGTCAGGTGGCTCAGCCCGGCGGCGGTGAAGTCGTCCTCCACCAGTTCCGGCAGAGCGGTGGTGTCGCCGACGACGAGTCCCGGCAGCAGTCCCGCGGCGTCGGGCGGCAGGGACCGCGCCGATGCCGCGGCGAACCGGTCCCGCACGTGTCCGGCGGCCCGCTGCGCCCAGGACGGCTCCCCGAGCAGGCGGGGTGGGCCGGTGGCGCGGACCACCGCGACGGTCAGGTCGGCGCGCTTCGGTTTGCTCACCGCGCCACGCAGTTCCACCCGCCGGCCGGGCAACAGATCCTGCCAGCCGTCGGACGGGGCGAACACCAGGACCGCGCCGCCCACCTCGACCGCGCCGGCGCCCCGCCCGATCGTCCGCAACGCGGCCCGCACCATCACCGTGTCCTCGCGCGCGGACCGGACCGGCTCGGGATCGCCGCGGGTGTCGACGGTGAGGGTGACGTACCCGCCGCGGTCGGCGAGGGGATGCGTCGCGACGGCGTGTGCACGCACCGCGGTGGCTCCCGCGAATCCGGCGCCGACGAGCAACGCCGCGACGGCGGTTCCGGCCAGCGCGGACCACCGGCCGCGACGGACGATCAGCCCGATTGCCACCGCACCCGACGTGGCGACGACCGCCACCCACAGTGCCGCACGCCAGCCGGCCACGAGTCCGATCGCGGTTGCGGCCCAGCACATCACGGCGGACGGCAGCAGCCGCAGGTCGATCGGACGGGCCTGCCGGTCCGTCACCGAACCGTCACGAGGTCGCGCAGCTTCTCCAGGCGGGCCGGGCCGATGCCGTCCACCTCTCCGAGCTGCTCGACATCGGTGAACCGGCCGTTGGTGGTGCGCCAGGCGACGATCGCGGCGGCTGTGACCGGACCGACGCCGGGCAGCGCATCGAGCTGCTGCTCGGTGGCCGCGTTCAGGTTCACCGGCCCGTTCGGACCGGCCGAGGCGGCCGCAGCCGTCCCTGCACCCGGCCCGGCACCCACGGTCGCGCTGCCCGCGACCGGTGCCGCGCCGGGCGGCGGAGCGACGCCGACCAGCACCTGATCTCCATCGTTAAGCCGTTGAGCGAGGTTGAGCCCCAACAGGTCCGCCCCGTCGCGGGCACCTCCCGCAGCGGCCAGCGCGTCGGCGACCCGTGAGCCCTCCGGCAGGTGGACCAGGCCGGAGGTGTGCACGAGACCGACCACGCTGACCACGAGCTCCTCGGCCGGCGGCCCGGACGGCGCAGGGTCGGACCGCGGCGGGTCGGTCGGCTCGTCGCCGGCGGGGACCGCCGCGGCGACCGGCAGCGGTGCCACCGTCTGCGCGACCGGACGGTCCCGCCACACCACGACCGCGCCGATCCCTGCCGCGGTCAGTGCGACGAGGGCCAGCGCGACCACCCCTCGCCGGCCGGGTGCGAAGCGCAGACGCGGACCGGACGGCTCGGGATCCGGGTCGAGCCAGCCGGGCTGCGCGTCGTCAGGTGACGGGTCGGCGCCCTCCCCCGTCCCGGGCGCCGCTGCGCCTCGTCCGGTGACGGCGTCGAGTCTGCGCCGGATCTGCTCGCGTGCCTCGTCGGTGCTGCCCATGCCCCGACGCTAGGACGGCGCTCGGAGCGAATTTCCGCACAACGGGCGCAAACCCGCTGGGCTGTGGATGAATTCCGGCGCTGTGGACTACTCGGTGTCGCCGGTGTCCGACGCGGGGTCGCCGACCTCCGGACCTGCGCCCGCACCCCCCGGGACGACCAGCAACCCGACCGCACCCGGCCCCAGATGGCTGGCGATGACCGGCCCCAACTCCGCGACGACGAACTCGCTCGCGTCCGGCAGTCGTGGGCGCAGGGCCGCGGCCACCTCGGCCGCCCGCTCGGCTGCGCCGACATGGTGCACCGCGACCGCGACGTCGCCGGGACCGGCCTGGTCGACGGCGGCGTCGACCAGCTTGGCGAGCGCCTTGGTCGCGGTGCGGGTCTTCTCCCGCAGCACCAGTTTGCCGTCGACGAGGTGCAGCACCGGCTTCATCGCGAGCGCGGTACCGAGCAGCGCGGCGGCGGCACCGATACGGCCGCCGCGACGCAGGTGGTCGAGCCGGTCGACCATGATCAGGACCCGGCCCCGGTCCGCGACCTCGACGGCCCGCTCGTAGACGGCGCGCAGCCCGCCACCCGCGCGCGCGACCCGAGCCGCCGCCAGTACGGCGAATCCCAAAGCCATTGCAGTGGACTGGGAGTCGACGATGCGAACCTTCTCCCCCAGCTCCTGCGCGGCCTGTCGGCCCGCCTCCCACGTCCCGGACAACTGCCGCGAGATGTGCACGGCGACGACGCCGTCGCCGCCGCTGTCCTCGAGCGCCTGCGCATACACGGCCGTCAGTTCGCCCGGCGAGGCGCCGGAGGTGGTCACCCCGGTACCGATGTACAGATCCTCCGGCATCGGGTCGAGCCCTTCCCGCAGGTCCTCCCCGTCGACGAGCACGTGCAACGGAACCACCCGGATGCCGAGTTCCTCGGCCAGGTCCGGGTCGAGGTAGGCCGAGGAGTCGGTGACGACGACGACGGACATCGGGCCTACCGGGCCTCGTCGACGACCGCGTGCGCGCCGTCCCCGGCGAGGACGCCGCGAATCGTGGACAGCATCGCCTCGGCGACGGCCTCGTGTCCGGCCCAGCCCCAGTGGATGCCGTCCGGGTTTCCCTCGCCGGAGAAGATGTCCGGGCGGACCGCCTGTGCCAGATCGACCAGGGGAACACCCGTTTCGGCGCTCCACTGCTCGAGCGCACGGACCGCGGCCGGCCGGCCGGCGTGCACCTTGCCGTAGGCGTCGCTCAGGTGCACCGACGGCAGGCAGCCGATCACCGGCAGTTCCGGCCGCATGTAGGCCAGCGACGTGCGGCACTCCTCGAGGTACTCGACGCTCAGTTTCGGCGGCAGCGCGACCGGCCACCCGAGCGGGGACAGTCGGGGTTGCAGCCACTGGTAGGCGTTGCGGACCTGACGGCGCAGCGCCGGCGGCCGCACGTACCGCAACTGTTCCCGCAGCGCGGTCGGCAGCGGGGACGGCAGCGAGTCCATCCCGCCGACCGCGAACACGACCGCAGCGGCCCTGGGCACCGTCGCCCACACCCGCGGATCCTGGATCAGCGCCCAGTACGCGTCCCGGCTGGTCCAGCCGATCCGCGCGACCAACTCGACGTCCCAGCCGAGTTCGGCGGCGACGAGATTCGGCCAGATCCGAGGATGGTTGGCGGGCAGGCCGCCCTTGGGTCCGAAGTACGAGAGCGAGTCGGCGATCACCAGCAGGGTCGGGCGGTCGCCCCGCCCGGGAGCCGTATCCAGGTCAGAGGACATCGCCGGCCACCCTCGCGGAGGCGTTCCACACGTCCAGGCGCCAGGACACCGCGTCGGGTTCCCCGTGCCCGGTCAACTGCACCCAACTGGTGTTGCCGAGACCGCCGAACACCGGCCACCGGTCCACCGGCAGATCCAGCAGCGCGGCGGTCAGTGCGGCGATCAGGCCACCGTGCGCGACCAGCACGACCGGGTCCTCGCCCCATCCCGGGCGGGCGGCGAGCAGTTCCTGCACGACCGGGACCGACCGCCTGGCGACGTCGACTCGGCTCTCCCCGCCGGGCGGAGCCCAGGTGGCGTCGGCACGCCAGGCGGCGCGGGCACCGGGATCACGCTCGTCGACCTGGGTGTGGGTGAGCCCCTGCCACTCGCCGAGGTGGGTTTCCCGCAGTCGCTGGTCGGTGGCGACGGCCAGCCCGGCATGATCACCGAGCGCGGTCGCGGTGTCCAGCGCCCGACGCAGGTCGGAGCTGACGATCTCGGCCGGGCCGCGCTCGCCCAACGCCCGGGCCGCCGACTTGGCCTGCACGCGCCCGAGCTCGGACAGGTCCGTGTCGAGCTGGCCCTGCATCCGGTCACCGGCGTTGTACTCGGTCTGCCCGTGCCGCAGCAGGATCAGTCGCCGCGGCGGGGCCGCGATCGAATGCCGCGCCGGAGACGCCGCGGCAGCTGTCACCGCCCGGACTCCGGCTCGCCCTGGTCGGCGCCGCCCAGTTCGGCGGCCTGCTCGTCCACGACGTCACCGTCGGAGTCGGCACCCCATTCGGTCGACCGCGGCTCGATGCCGTCGACCGGGACGATCGGGCAGTCCTTCCACAGCCGCTCCAGGCCGTAGAAGTTGCGCTCGTCGTCGTGCTGGACGTGGACCACCAGGTCGACGTAGTCGAGCAGCGCCCAGCGGCCCTCCCGGGTGCCCTCCTTGCGGACCGGCTTGTGCCCGGCCTCGCGGAGCTTGTCCTCGATGTTCTCCACGACTGAGTTGACCTGGCGCTCGTTGGAGGCGGAGGCGATGACGAAGCAGTCGGTGATGACCAACTGCTCGGACACGTCGAGCACCACCACGTCGTTGGCCAGCTTCTCGTCTGCGGCCAGCGCGGCGATCCGCGACATCTCGAGTGCTTCGGCGGATGCGCTCACTTAGGTGTTCTCCCGGTTCGGTTGACTGATGTTGTTCTGCGGTGCCGGCCCCGACACCGTGACCGCCCCGTCGAGGCGCTCGGCATCGCGTGGTCGGTACAGGTTGCGCTTGGAGATGTACTGCACCACCCCGTCCGGCACCAGGTACCAGACGGGCCGGTTCTCACTTGCCCGCTTCCGGCAGTCCGTGGACGAGATCGCCATGGCGGGGATCTCGACGAGGGTCAGGGCGTCCGGGCGGTCGGCGAGATGTTCGGCCAGGTGGTCGTCGCCGAGCTCGTACCCGGGCCGGCTCACACCCACGAACTTGGCCAGCTCGAACATCTCCTCCCAATTCTGCCAGGACAGGATCGTCTCGAGCGCGTCGGCGCCGGTGATGAAGAACAGGTCCGCGTCGGGGTGCTGGGAGTGCAGGTCACGGAGGGTGTCGACGGTGTAGGTGTCCTTGTGGCGGTCCACGTCGACCCGGCTGACGGAGAAGCTCGGGTTCGACGCGGTCGCGATGACCGTCATCAGGTAGCGGTCCTCGGCGGCGCTGACGTCCTTGCCCGCCTTCTGCCAGGGCTGCCCGGTCGGGACGAAGATGACCTCGTCGAGATCGAAGCGGTCGGCTACCTCACTGGCCGCGACGAGGTGTCCGTGGTGGATGGGATCGAACGTGCCACCCATCACGCCCAGCCGCCGTCGGCGCTTGCCGGCCATCTCTGCGTTTCGCACGAGGATCGAGCTTACTGGCACGGTCCGGCGTCAGATCGGCAGCAGCCCGGAGACGACGGCCGCCAACTGCTGCGCGTTGCGGCACTCGTGCATCTGCACCACGTCGGCGTACACCTTGGCGGCGGAGTCGCCGCTGCCCCACTGTCCGCGCGGCTCCGGGTTCAGCCAGTGCGTGTGCTTGGCGACGGTGGCCAGGTGTGCGAGCGACGCGACGTTCGTGTCGCGGTAGTTGTTGCGGGCGTCGCCGAGGATCAGCATCGACGTCTTCCCGGTCAGCGTGTGCGCGAACCGCTCCGCGAACACCCCGATCGCGTTGCCGTAGTCGGAGTGCCCGTCGTAGGCGATCAGGTCCGCTTCCCGGATCATCCGCGACATCGACGCGCCGAGATCGGCCCCCGAGTCGAAGAACCGGGTGACCTCGTCGGTGGTGTCGATGAACGCGAAGACCCGCACCCGGGAGAACTGCTCCCGCAGCGCGTGCACGAGCAGCAGCGTGAAGTTCGAGAACCCGGCCACCGATCCCGACACGTCGCACAGCACCACCAGCTCCGGGCGGGCGGGACGGGGCTTGCGCAGCACCAGGTCGATCGGGACCCCACCGGTGGACATCGATTTGCGCAGGGTCTTGCGCAGGTCGATCGCACCGGCCCGGGACCGTCTGCGGCGGGCGGCGAGCCTGCTCGCGAGCTTGCGCGCCAGCGGTGTCACGGTGCGCCGCAACGCCACCATCTCGGTGTCGGACGCGCGCAGGAAGTCGACCTCCTCCGCGAGCTTGGGCACCCCGTAGCTCGCGACCCGCTCCCTGCCGAGTTGTTCGGCGGAGCGGCGGCGTGTCTCGACCTCGACCATCTTGCGGAAGTCCGCGATCCGCTGCGCCGCCGTGCGGCGGGCGATCTCGGTGGCGTAGTCGGCGGCCTCGTGCTCGGCCTGGCCGGCGTTGCCGAGCAGGCCGTCGAGGATCCGCGACAGCAGCGTCTCCGGCGCCACGTCCCGCAGCGCCTGGTAGGCGGAGAATGAGGGCCCCTTCGAGGACTGGTACTGGCCGAGTTGCTCGACGAGTTGCGCCGTCAACTGTTCGACCCGGGCAAGTGCCTCCGGGGAACCGTCCACGAGCAGTCCGGCGATCAGCTCGCGCAGCGCCTCGAAGTCGACCTCGCCGTCCTCGCCCCGCGGGATGTCGACGTCGATCTCCCCGGTGCCGTCGGCGCGCTGACCGACCCCGGCCGGGAACCACAGGTCGAACAGGGCGTCGTAGGTGGCCCGATGGGTGGGCCTGCGCAGCAGCGCGCAGGCGAGCCCCTCCCGCAGCGCCTCCCGGTCGAGGAGGTCGAGCACCGACATCACCTGACCGGCGTCGACTGTCTCCGACGGCCCGACGGCGATCCCCCGCTTGCGCAGGGCCTCCACGAAGTCCACGAGATGCCCGGGCAGCCCGTACGGTGCCGCGGGAACCCCGGACGGGCCTGCGGTGACGGCCATGACGCCTCCTGTGTCTTCTCGCCCGCGACCTAGTTGAGGCGCAGCTCGGCGGCAGCGCGCTGCTGGTCGGACTGGTGCTTGAGGACGACGCCCATCGTGGTGCGGATCGCGTCGTCGTCGAGGGTGTCCATCCCGAGTGCGAGCAGGGTGCGACCCCAGTCGATGGTCTCCGCGACCGACGGCAGCTTCTTGAGCTGCATGCCACGCAGCACCCGGATGGTGCGCACGAGCTGTTCGGCGACCGCCTCGGGCAGCTCGGGAACCCGGCTGGCGAGAATACGGCGTTCGAGGTCGGCGTCCGGGAAGTCCAGGTGCAGGAACAGGCAGCGCCGCTTGAGCGCCTCGGACAGCTCCCGGGTGCCGTTGGAGGTCAGCACCGTGAACGGCTTGCGGGTGGCGGTGATGGTGCCGAGTTCGGGCACGGTGACCGCGAAATCACTGAGCACCTCGAGCAGCAGCCCCTCGATCTCGACGTCCGCCTTGTCGACCTCGTCGATCAGGAGCACGGTCGGGTCCTCGCGGCGGATCGCGGTCAGCAGCGGGCGTGAGAGCAGGAACTCCTCGGCGAACACGTCCTGCTTCGTCTCGTCCCACGAGTGCTCCGAGCTGGCCTGGATGCGCAGGATCTGCTTGGCGTGGTTCCACTCGTAGAGGGCGCGGGCCTCGTCCACGCCCTCGTAGCACTGCAACCGCACCAGTTCGGCGCCGGACGTCTGCGCCACGGCCCGCGACAGCTCGGTCTTGCCGACACCGGCCGGACCCTCGATGAGCAGCGGCTTGCCGAGCCGGTCGGCGAGGAACACCGCGGTGGCGGTGCCCTTGTCCGCGAGGTAGCCGGTCTCGGCGAGCCGGGCGATGACGTCGTCGACGCTGCTGAACACGGGCGGGGTGACGGGAAGTGCTCGATCCACGATGGAACCTTTCGGGCTGGAGGTCAGGCGGGGCGGGTGTGACCGTCGCCCCACACCACCCACTTGGTGGAGGTGAGCTCGGGCAGGCCCATCGGGCCGCGGGCGTGCAGCTTCTGGGTGGAGATGCCGATCTCGGCGCCGAACCCGAACTGCTCCCCGTCGGTGAAGGCGGTCGACGCGTTGACCATGACGGCGGCCGCGTCGACGCGGGCGGTGAACTCGCGGGCCGCGGACAGGTCGTCGGTGACGATGGCCTCGGTGTGCCCGGTGCCGTAGCGGTCGATGTGCTCGACCGCCGCGTTCAGGTCGGCGACCACCTTCATCGCGACGTCCAGGGTCAGGTACTCCTCGGCCCAGTCGGCCTCGGTGGCGGGCACCTGGCCCTCCAGGTCGCCGTGGATGACGACGCTCTGCGCCTGCAGCGCCTGCGTCAGCGCGGGAACCGCGGTGTCCGCGATGGCGGCGTCGATCAGGATCGTCTCGGCGGTGTTGCACACACTGGGCCGGCGGGTCTTGGCGTTGATCACGATTCTCTCTGCCTTGACCAGGTCGGCCGCGGAGTGCACGTAGACGTGGCAGTTGCCGACACCGGTCTCGATGGTCGGCACCGTGGCGTCGCGGACGACGGCACTGATCAGTCCGGCGCCGCCACGCGGGATGACCACGTCGACGAGTCCGCGGGCCTGGATCAGGTGGGTGACGGAGGAACGGTCCTCGCTGGGCAGCAGCTGCACGGCGTCGGCGGGCAGCCCCTGTGCGGTCAGCGCGGAGCGCAACACCTCGACGAGGGCGGCGTTGGAGGTCTTGGCCGACGAAGAGCCGCGCAGCAGGGCGGCGTTGCCGGACTTCAGTGCCAGACCGAACGCGTCGACGGTGACGTTGGGCCGGGCCTCGTAGACCATGCCGACCACGCCGAGCGGGACGCGCAGCTGACGGATCTCGAGGCCGTTCGGCAGGGTGGTGCCACGCACGACCTCGCCGATCGGGTCGGCGAGGCCGGCGACCTGCCGCAGACCGGAGGCGATGCCGTCGATCCGGTCGGCGGTCAGCCGCAGCCGGTCGATCAGCGATTCCTCGGTGCCGGCGGCGCGGGCGGTCTCCACGTCGACGGCGTTCGCCGCGAGCACGGTGTCGGTCGCGGCGAGGACGGCGTCGGCGGCGGCGTGCAGGGCCGCGTCCTTCTGCGCCGTGGTCAGCAGCGCCAGCGTCCGCGACGCCACGCGTGCGCGGCGCGCGGCCGCGTGCACGGCCTCCCGGACGGAGTCGGTCACCTGGGCACCCTCGTTCACCGCGGTCATGAGTACAGCGTAACGACCGCTAAGCACAGGGGTGCGGGGCGGAGTGCCCGTCACACCGCGGAGTTCGACACGAGCACGGAAGTTCGACACACACATGGGCGATTGTTAGCGTGGCTTCGTTATCCGCTGGTGGCTTCGGACCGGGTACCGCGTCGACGTGACGGTGTACCGGAACGGTTTCGGAGCATTGCCGCGAGCCAGAGCCATCCGGTGGGGGCCGGACAGAGCCACAGGGCCGCGCGCCGTCGACACCCGACCAGCACCGCCGCCGTGCGGGCGTCGAAAAGATGCGTACATCAGGTACGTACCCCGCCGGCGCGGCACATGCCTGCCGGGCACGAGCTCGGGACGGCAGCGCTGAGGAGCGCACACATGATCCCACAATCACAGATCAGCAGCGCCGACATCACCGCGTCACCCGACGTCACCGTTGTCGACGAGTCATCGGTCAAGCGGGCCGTGAAGGCGACGATGCTCGGCAACGCGATGGAATGGTTCGACTTCGGCGTGTACGCCTACCTGGCGACCACACTCGGGAAGGTCTTCTTCCCCGAGGCCAGCGGCGTGGCACAGCTGTTGTCCACCTTCGCGATCTTCGCCGCGGCCTTCGTCGTGCGCCCACTCGGCGGGCTCTTCTTCGGGCCGCTCGGCGACCGGATCGGACGCAAGCGTGTGCTGGCCACGACGATCGTCATGATGGCCGCGAGCACGTTCGCGATCGGACTCGTTCCGAGCTACGCGTCGATCGGGGTGGCCGCACCGATCCTGCTGGTGGTGTTCCGTCTCCTGCAGGGCTTTTCAACCGGTGGCGAGTACGGCGGCGCCAGCACCTTCGTCGCCGAGTACGCCCCGGACCGCCGCCGCGGGTTCTTCGCCAGCTTCCTCGAACTCGGCACGCTCGCCGGCTACGTCGCCGCCGCAGCCCTCGTGACCACGATCCAGGCGCTGACCACGGACGAGGCCCTGGTCGGCTGGGCCTGGCGGATCCCCTTCCTGATCGCGGGCCCGCTCGGGCTGATCGGCCTGTACCTGCGTCTGCGGCTGGAGGAGACACCTGCATTCCGGGCGCTGGAGGACGCCCGCACCGAGACCGACGGGACCGCGGAGTCCCCCCAGGTGAGTGCGCTGGCGAAGCTGCGCGAGACCGTCACGGGCAGTTGGCGGCCGATGCTGCTGTGCATCGTCCTCGTCGCGACCTACAACATCGCGCACTACGGTCTGCTCACCTATATGCCGACCTACCTGTCGAACACCCTCGGATACGACGAGACGCACGGCCTGCTCCTGATGATCGTGGTGATGGTCGCGATGATGGCGGCGATCACCCGGGTCGGCGCACTCTCCGACCGGCTGGGCCGAAAGCCACTGCTGCTCATCGGTTTCGCCGGCTTCTTCGCCCTGTCCCTGCCGGCGTACCTGCTGATCGGACAGGGCGGCTACCTCCCGGTGATCGTCGGTCTGGCCATCCTCGGTGCGTTGCTGCTGCTGTTCGTCGGCGTCTTCCCGTCGGTGCTGCCCGCCCTGTTCCCCACCGGTGTCCGCTACGGTGCGCTCGCGATCGCGTACAACCTCGCGGTCTCACTGTTCGGCGGCACGACCCCGTTGGCGATCACGGCACTCGAGGACGCGACCGGGAGCACCCTCGTCGCACCCTTCTACATGATGGGCGCCGCCCTGATCGGTGGTTTCGCGGTCCTGCTGATCCCCGAGACCGCACGACGCCCGCTCGAGGGCTGCGCCCCCGCGGTCGCCACGGAATCCGAGGCCCGTACCGTGCTGCGGCGCCTGCGGACCCGAACCGCACACGCCGCAACCGAACTCGCCCGCCGGCCGCAGGCCGATCACGCCTGAGCAGTCACCACCCCACCATCCGACCGAATGTGGGATTCGATCACGTGAAGTGACCGAATCCCACATTCGGTCAGTACCCTGAGCTCATGTCCGGCACCGTGACCGTCCTCGGCAGCGTCAACATGGACCTCGTGGCCACCACTCCCCGAATGCCGCGTCCAGGAGAAACGGTGCTGGGCAACGGATTCCATACGGGGTCGGGCGGGAAAGGCGCCAACCAGGCGGTCGCGGCGGCACGCGCGGGCTCGGACGTCACCTTCCTCGGCGCGGTCGGCGACGACACGTTCGCCGCACCACTGCGGGCCGGCCTGGCCGACGCGGGGGTTGACGTGACACTGCTGCGCGTGGCGCCCGGACCGAGCGGGGTCGCCGCGATCACCGTCGATGCGACGGGCGAGAACTCGATCGTGGTGGTGCCCGGCGCGAACGCCACCGTCACCACCCTGACCGAGGCGGACCTCGCCGCCGTCGCACGCGCGGACGTGCTGCTGTGCCAGCTCGAACTGCCGGTCCCGACGGTCACCGCCGCTGCCGAGCACGCCCGCGCCGCGGGCACCACGGTGTTCCTGAATCCGTCTCCGGCGGGTCCGCTTCCGGATGCGCTCGTCGCCGCCGTGGATGTGCTCGTCGTCAACGAGACGGAGGCCGGCCAGCTCGGCGAAGCCACCCTGGACCGGGTGCCCCACCTGATCACGACACTGGGCGGTCGAGGCGCCCGCTGGCGAGGACCCGACGGTGCCTCGGCGCACGCCGAGGCACACGCCGTCGCGGTCGTCGACACCACCGGCGCCGGCGACGCGTTCACCGGCACCCTCGCCGCGTCGTGGCACCTCGGTCCGACGGCGGCGCTGCAGCGCGCGACCGCGGCCGGGGCACTGGCGACCACCCGACCCGGCGCGGCGGCGTCCTCCCCCACCGCCGCGGAGGTGGACGATCTGCTCGCGCGACATCCGGACGCCAAATCGATGCGCAACTAGTTCGCCTGGCATACCATCGCCCCACTGCGGCCAGAGTGAGTCAGATCACATGCCGCCCGTCGAATGGGGTACCGGATGAACCGGACAGTTGCGGGCACGACCATCGCGGATCTCGCGTTCCGTGCCGCCGAGGCGTACGGCAACCGTCCCGCCGCGCGCTGGCAGAGCACACCGGACCAGTGGGAAGAGATCAACTACCGGGAGCTCGCCGACCGGGTCACCGACTTCGGGGCCGGCCTGATCGACCTCGGGCTGTCTCCCGGCGACCGCGTCGCGGTCCTCGGAGCCACCCGCCCGGACTGGTCGATCGCGCACCTGGCGATCGTCGCGGCGGGCGGCGTGCACGTCTCGGTCTACCCGACCAACTCCGCGGAGGAATGCGCGTGGGTGGTGGGCAATTCGGAGGCCCGCGGCATCGTCTGCGAGAACGCCGAGCAGGTCGCCAAGATCGCGGCCGTCCGCGACCAGCTCCCGGCTCTGGAGTGGATCGTCGTCCAGGGCGGTGAGGCGGCGGGTGCGGTGCCGGCGGACGAGATCCGCGAACGGGGCCGCGCGGCCGGCGCCGAGGAACTGCGGCGACGTTCGGCCGCGGTCGATCCGTCGGATCCGTACGTGTTCATGTACACCTCGGGCACCACGGGGCCGCCGAAGGGCTGCGTTCTCTCCCACGGCAACTACCGCGCGATCATGACCGCGAATGTCGCCCTGGACGAGATCGAGGGCATCGAATCCGACGAGGACATGGTGCTGTACCTGTTCCTGCCGCTCGCGCACGCATTCGCGCTGCTCTTCCAACTGCTGGCGTTCGACCGCGGCGGGGTCATCGCCTACTGGGGCGGCGACACCGCCCGCATCGTCGCCGAGGTGATGCAGGTGCGGCCCACCCATCTGCCGTCGGTGCCGCGCGTGTTCGAGAAGGTCTACACCCTGGCGGTCGGATCCAAGCCTGCCGAGGAGCGTGACCGGATCCTCGCCGCCGCGGCACTCGGGGTCCGGGTGCGGGACATGGAGCAGGCGGGCGAACCGGTGCCCGCCGAGTTGAGGACGCAGTTCGACGCCGCCGATGCCGCACTGTTCCAGGGCGTGCGGGCCCTGTTCGGCGGCAACCTCGATCTCGCGATCACGGGAGCCGCCCCGATCTCGAAGGAGATCCTCGAGTTCTTCTACGGCTGCGGCGTGCCGCTGATGGAGGGCTTCGGAATGACCGAGACCTCCACGGGCGCGACGGTGAACACCGCCCGGAACCACCGGTTCGGCACCGTCGGCCGGACGCTGCCCGGCATCGAGGCCCGGGTCGCCGAGGACGGCGAGCTCCTACTCAAGGGCGGCAACATCTTCCAGGGCTACTACAAGATGGAGGACGCGTCGTTCGGGGCGATCACCGACGGCTGGTTGCACACCGGCGACCTCGCGTCGATCGACGAGGACGGCTACGTCTCGATCATCGGCCGTAAGAAGGACATCATCGTCACCTCAGGCGGCAAGAACCTGACACCGGCGAACCTGGAGAACGATCTCAAGCGCTCACCCTGGATCAGCCAGGCCGTCATGCACGGCGACCGCCGCCCCTACCCGGTGGTGCTGGTGACCCTCGACCCGGAGACGGTACTGCCCTGGGCGCAGGCCCAGGGCCTCCCGGATTCGATCGCCGCGCTGTCGACACACCCGACCGTCGTCGATCTCGTCCAGCAGGCTGTGGACGCCGCGAACGCCAAACTGGCTCAGCCCGAACAGGTCAAGAAGTTCGCCATCGCCGACCGGGACCTGTCCCAGGAGACCGGCGAGCTGACCCCGACCCTGAAGATCAAACGGAAGGTGGTCGGCGAGAACTTCGCCGCCGTGTTCGACGCGATGTACACGGACTGACCCGCCGGGAGGCGGCGCCCACCCCGGCGCCGCCGTCAGTCCAGCCACTCCAGCGCGGCCGTCACCAGCGCCGCCACCCCGGTGTCCAGGGTGGGCCGGATCGCGGGGGCGAACTGCGGGGAGTGGTTGGACGGCAGCGGCGTTCCGTCGCTCATGTCGAACCCGCCGAAGAACCAGTAGGCGAGCGGGATTCCGAGTTCGGTGGCGAGGTCGCCGACGTCCTCGCTGCCCGCGACGGGCCCGATCTCGAACACCTTGTCGTCGCCGAGCAGGCCGCGCAGCACCCCGAGGGTGCGCCGGGTGGCGTCGGCGTCGTTCACGGTGAGCGGGAAGCTGTTCAGCTCGGTGATCTCCGGCTGCATCGGGGCACCGGACGCGTCGGCCTCGGCGTTGGCGATCCGGGTGATGCCCTCGGCGAGCTGCTCGGCGACGTGGGTGTCGAAGGCTCGGGTGTTGACCTTGAGCACCGCCTCGTCCGGGATGACGTTCTCCTTGGTGCCTGCCTGGAACGAGCCGACGGTGACCACGGCCGGGTTGGTCGGCGACACCTCACGCGAGACCAGGGTCTGCAGCCGCATCACGGTCGAGGCGCCCATCACGACCGGATCGATCGTGTGGTCGGGCATCGACCCGTGCCCGCCGCGGCCGAACATCCGGATCTGCACGCTGCGCGCCGCGGCCATCGCGGTGCCGGGGCTGGCGAACACGGTGCCCACCGGGCCCGGCATGACGTGCTGGCCGAGCACCACCGACGGGGCGGGGATCTTCGAGTAGAGACCGTCGTCGATCATCCGGCGGGCGCCGTCGCCGAGCTCCTCGGCGGGCTGGAACAGCGCGACGAGAGTGCCCGACCACTGCTCCCGCCCGGCGGCTAGCAGGTCCGCGGCACCGAGCAGGCAGGTGACGTGCATGTCGTGACCGCACGCGTGCATCACCGGCACTGTGTCGCCCGCGCCGTCGACCGCGGTGGCGGTGGACGCGTACTCGAGCCCCGTGTCCTCGCGGACCGGCAACGCGTCCATGTCGGCCCGCAGCAGCACCACCGGCCCGTCGCCGTTCCGCAGCACCCCGACCACGCCGGTGCCTCCGATGCCGGCCGTCACCTCGTACCCGGACGCGGCGAGCCGCTCGGCGACGATTCCCGCCGTGCGGTGTTCGGCGTGCGAGAGCTCGGGATGCGCGTGCAGGTCTCGGTAGAGGTCGACCAGCTCGGCGGCGAGCGCGTCGAAACCCGACAGAATCGTGTGATCGGTCACGTCCATCCATCAGGCCTACCACGCCGTAGCGGATTTCGGCGTCAGGTCCCGGCAGGCGGTCATCGTTGTCGGCGTCGTCGGGCACGATGGACGCCATGACCTCAGCCACCACGGATCTACGCGCCGACGCCGAAGCCCTGCTACGGGAACTCGCAGGCCCGGACGCACGGCTGCGGGAGGACCAGTGGGTCGCCATCGAGGCGCTGGTCGTCCAGCGGCGGCGCGCACTGGTCGTACAGCGCACCGGCTGGGGCAAGTCCGCGGTGTACTTTATCTCCGCGAAGCTGCTGCGGGCCCGCGGGCACGGCCCGACCGTCATCGTCTCGCCGCTGCTGGCGTTGATGCGCAACCAGGTCGACTCCGCCGCACGCGCCGGGGTGCGGGCGGCGACGATCAACTCCGGCAACGTCACCGAGTGGGACGAGATCCACCAGCGCATCGCGGACCGCGAGGTGGACGTGCTGCTGGTCAGCCCCGAACGGTTGAACAACCCCGACTTCCGGGACCAGGTGCTGCCGTCCCTGGCCGCGGACGCCGGCCTCGTCGTGGTCGACGAAGCCCACTGCGTCTCCGACTGGGGCCATGACTTCCGTCCCGACTACCGGCGCATCCGCACCCTGATCGCCGAACTGGGCGACGGCATCCCGGTGCTGGCCACCACCGCGACCGCCAACGACCGGGTGGTCGCGGACGTCTCCGCCCAGCTCGGCGTCGGCGGCGCCGAGACGCTGGTACTGCGCGGTGGACTCGAACGCGAGTCGCTGTCGCTGTCGGTGGTCCGTATCGACGAGGCGACCGAGCGGGCGGCCTGGCTCGGGCAACGGCTCGACTCGCTGCCCGGGTCGGGCATCATCTACACCCTCACGGTGTCCGCGGCCCGCGACCTCGCCGCGCTGCTCGCCGAGCAGGGGCACACGGTCGCCGCGTACACCGGGCAAACCGACACCGCCGAGCGTGAGCAACTCGAGGCGGACCTGTTGAACAACCGGGTCAAGGCACTGGTCGCAACGTCGGCCCTCGGGATGGGCTTCGACAAGCCCGACCTGGGGTTCGTCGTGCACCTGGGGGCGCCGTCCTCCCCGATCTCGTACTACCAGCAGGTCGGCCGCGCCGGCCGCTCCACCGACCGCGCCGAGGTGGTGCTGCTGCCCGGGCACGAGGACCGGCAGATCTGGAGTTACTTTGCCTCCGTTGCCTTCCCACACGAACACGTGGTGCGGCGCGTGCTCGAGGTGCTCGACCCCGAGCGTCCTCAGTCCACGCAGGCCCTCGAACCGCTGGTCGAGCTGAACCGGTCGCGGCTGGAGATGGTGCTCAAGGTGCTCGATGTGGACGGGGCGGTCCGCCGGGTGCGCGGCGGCTGGATCGGCACCGGGCAGCCGTGGGTGTACGACGCACCGCGCTACGAGCGGCTCGAGCGGGCCCGGTCGGCCGAGCAGCAGGCGATGGTCGACTATCAAACCACGTCGATGTGCCGGATGGAGTTCTTGCGTCGCCAGCTCGACGACCCGCTGCTGTCGGACGGTGCGGCGCCGTGCGGTCGCTGCGACAACTGCACCGGCGTCGCCGTCGACGCCACCGTCGACGCGGAGTCGATCGCCCGGGCGAGGGCCCGCCTGGACCGCCCCGGTGTGGACCTGGCGCCCCGCAAACAGTGGCCGACCGGCCTGGCGAAGCTCGGAGTCTCGTTGTCCGGGAAGATCACCGACGGCCCGGAGACCGGGCGGGTGCTCGGCAGGCTGTCCGACCTCGGCTGGGGTCAGCGACTGCGCGCACTGTTCGACGGCCCGGACGGTCCCGTCCCGGACGCCGTGGTCGACGCCGCGATCAAGGTGCTGGCGTCCTGGGACTGGGCAGTGCGCCCGACGTCGGTGATCGCGCTCGAGTCCGAGTCCCGACCGCAGCTGGTGTCGTCGCTTGCGGCCCGGCTGGCGCAGGTGGGCCGGCTGACCGATCTCGGCGTCCTGCCCCGCACACCCGGCCACCCCCCGGTGTCGGCGGCGAATTCCGCGTACCGCGTCGCCGGGCTGGCGGGCGCGTGGACGGCACCGGACCTGACCGCGGTCAGCGGGCCGATCCTGCTCGTCGACGACCTGTCGGACACCGGCTGGACGTTGACGATGGCGGCGCGCGAACTCCGGTCGGCGGGCGCCGACGCCGTCCTGCCGTTCGCGTTGGCGAGCGTCAGCTGATCGAGCCGCGGACGGCCCCTGACGACGGTGGCCGTCCGCCTGTCGGGTGCCGCGCCGACGAGGTCCGCGAGGACGACCACAATCGCCCGAAACACCCCGAGCGCTACACAATGTGTCGCACATCACATCCATGGTCTCACCAGCATCGAACCCGGCGTGTTGCAACCAATTTCGCATCACGGGGGTGAAACGGCCGTGCTCCCGTTGTTACGTTCGGATTGCATATGAAGCCAGCTACGGAGAGCAGTACCCCAACCCTGTCACTTCACCCGCCGACGATGACGGACGACCCGAGGCACCGGGCGACCGCCTGCCGCAGGCCGACGGTCGCCGACGGAACCAGGATGTGGGAGATCGCCCGCGGCTCGCGAGTGCTCGATCTCAATTCCAGCTACTCCTACCTGTTGTGGTGCAGAGATTTCCACGACAGCTCCACCGTCGCCGAGATCGACGGTCGCGTCGTCGGGTTCGTCACCGGATTCGTCCGGCCACAGGACCCGCAGACCGTGTTCGTCTGGCAGGTCGCCGTCGACGAGAGCGCACGCGGCCAGGGAGTGGCCGCCGCGATGCTCGGCGACCTCCTCGATCACCTTGCACACCAGGGGATCACCCGCCTGGAAACGACGATCAGCCCGGACAACACCGCGTCGATCGCCCTGTTCACGGCATTGGCCCGCAACCGCTACACCACCATCACGAAGCGAGAACTTTTCACCCCCAATCACTTTCCCGATACGCACGAATCCGAAGAGCTCTACGTCGTCGGGGACGAGAGCACCGAAGGAGCGCGATGATGACCACCGCAGTCGACACCAGCATCTTCACCACCCTCGAATCCGAGGTCCGCAGCTACAGCCGGTCCTGGCCGACCGTCTTCGAGTCCGCGTCCGGGTCCTGGCTGCGCGCCGAGGACGGTCGCGAGTACCTGGACTTCTTCGCCGGGGCAGGCGCACTGAACTACGGCCACAACAACCCGGTCCTCAAGCGGGCCCTCCTCGACTACATCGACGCCAACGGCATCACCCACGGCCTCGACATGCACACCGTCGCCAAGCGGCGCTTTCTCGAGACCTTCGAGGACCTCGTCCTGACGCCGCGCCGACTCGACTACAAGGTCCAGTTCCCCGGACCCACCGGCACCAACGCGGTCGAATCGGCGCTCAAGCTCGCCCGCAAGGTCACCGGACGCGAGTCGATCGTCAACTTCACCAACGCCTTCCACGGCATGACCCTCGGGTCCCTCTCTGTCACGGGCAACTCCATGAAGCGTGCGGGCGCGGGGGTCCCCCTCGTCCACTCCACGCCGATGCCGTTCGACAACTACTTCGACGGCGAGATGCCCGACTTCCACTGGTTCGAGCGCGTCCTGGACGACGCGGGCAGTGGCCTCAACCGGCCCGCCGCCGTGATCGTCGAGACCGTCCAGGGCGAGGGGGGCGTCAACGTCGCCCGCCCCGAGTGGCTCCGCGCCCTCGCCGACCTGTGCTCCTCGCGCGGGATCCTGCTCATCGTCGACGACGTCCAGATGGGCTGCGGTCGCACCGGCCCGTTCTTCTCATTCGAGATCGCCGGTATCACGCCCGACATCGTCACCCTCTCGAAGTCCATCGGCGGCTACGGCCTTCCGATGGCCCTGACCCTGTTCAAGCCGGAACTCGACGTCTGGTCCCCCGGCGAACACAACGGCACCTTCCGTGGCAACAACCCCGCCTTCGTCACGGCCACCGCCGCGCTCGAGCAGTACTGGTCCGACGATCTGCTCCAGCTGTCCACCGCGTCCAAGGGCCGGCGGATCGGGGAGATCTTCGCCAACCTCGCGGATTCGTTCGACGGCGTCAGCACCCGCGGTCGCGGAATGGTGCAGGGCCTGGTGTTCGACGATCCGGGCAAGGCGGTGAAGGTGTGCGGCCTCGCATACGACGAGGGCCTGTTGGCCGAGACCTCGGGCCCGTCGGACGAGGTCGTGAAACTTCTTCCGCCCCTGACGATCACGAGCGACGAATTGAACCACGGCCTGAGCATTCTCGCCGAAGCCACTGCCAAGGTCTGCGCCTGACGAGGAGATTTCCCATGATCGTTCGCACCACCGATGAGATCACCGACACCGACCGCGACATCACGAGCGCCGACGGCAACTGGCGTTCCAAGCGCATCGTGCTCGCCGGCGACGGCGTCGGGTTCTCCTTCCACGAGACCACCATCGCCCCCGGCTCGGTCAACGAGTTCCACTACGCCAACCACATCGAGGCCGTCTGGCTGATCGAGGGCGACGGCATCCTCACCGACCTGGACAGCGGCGAGGTGCACGAACTGCGGCCGGGCACCATGTACCTGCTCGACGGCCACGAACGGCACCGCGTCGAACCGGTCACGCAGATGCGGATGCTGTGCGTGTTCAACCCCCCGGTCACCGGCCGGGAGGTGCACGACGAGAATGGCGCCTACCCGCTGATCGAGATGCCCGCCTGACGTTCAGGAGTACGCCATGACGCCCGTGCCCGTCGCCCTCGGACCTCACGCCGATCCGGCCCTGATGGACGCGATCGTCCGCGCCGGCGGACAGTGGTCACCGATGGAGGGGGCACGGGCGTTGGTCTGGGACGCCGGGCCGGAGAGGTTCCCCGAGACGCTGCCGGAGTCGATCCGCTGGGTGCAGCTCTACTCGGCCGGGGTCGAGGAGTGGTTCGCCGCGGGCATCATCGCCCGCCATCCGGGAGTCGAATGGACCTCCGCGGCGGGGGCGTTCGCGGCCACCGTCGCCGAGCACGCGCTCACTCTGCTGCTTGCGGGTGTGCGTTCGCTCCCCGACCAGATCACCGCGACAAGTTGGCGGCAGCAGGAGTTCTTCGGCCGGGTCGGGACGCTGCGTGGCAGCCGGGTCGGCATCCTCGGCGCCGGCGGCATCGGCCGCGCGCTGGTCCCGATGCTGACGGCGGTCGGCGCGACCGTGGTGGCGGTGAACCGGTCCGGAACACCGGTACCCGGCGCCGAGGTGACGCTGCCCGCCGAGCGCACCGACGAGATGTGGAGCCAGGTCGACCATGTCGTGATCGCGGCCCCCGCGACCGCCGACACCCGGCACCTGGTCGGTGCCGAGCAGTTGCGGCGGCTGGGCCCCCGGTCCTGGGTGATCAACGTGGCGCGCGGCTCCCTCGTCGACACCGACGCCCTCGTCACCGCGCTGCGCGACGGCACGATCGGCGGTGCCGGGCTCGACGTCACCGACCCCGAACCGCTGCCCGACGGGCATCCGCTGTGGGCCCTGCCGAACGCCATCATCACCCCGCACTGCTCGAACCCGCCGGCGGTGCGGCCCCCGGCATTCGCCGAGCACGTCGCCGCCAATGTCGCCCGCTTCGCGGGCGGCGAGCCGCTGGTCGCCCGGATCGACCCGTCGACCGGTTACTGACCGGCCAACTGACACGCTCCCCCGCGCCCCGGGTGGCAACCGGTTGCACTCGCACCGGTCGCCACCCGGGGCGCACTGCTGTCTCGTGCCGAATCCGCCGAATCCCATTGACAACCCCGGACCGCTGTGGTCATCATGAATTAATCAATCACGCGATTGATTTTAGGGGATGGGGGTCCGCGCCCACCGCGCGAACCCGACGCACAGTCCGGCGACACCGGCGCGGTCACACCACCCCCGCCCGTGAGCACGTCAGCCCGTAGACAGCTTCACCTCGACCACGGCGTCGCGCCCTCGACGCACGGGGAGAGAGCCAGTCCCGCACGTGATCTGCGGTCTCCGTTTCGATCGGAAACCGGCACCACTCACCACCAGTTGTACGACCGTCAGCGGTCCCCGGCACCAGCCATCGCGCGCTCGTGCCGTAGGGGCATGCCTCGACGTGTCCACACCTGTCTCGTAACCATCTGCGCCACAGACAGTTCCTTCACCGACACCCGGCGTACGGGTGCCGGTGAACACACAGCCCTCCCCCGACACCGGGGTGCTCACCACCAAGAGGAGCGATTTCGATGCAGTCCGTATCAACGACACCCGACTCGGCACAGCCCCCGCGTCCGGGCGACTGGGTGGACACCGGTCGCGGCCTGGCCGACATCGGACCCGACGAGTTCACCATGCGCGTTCCCACCGACCGCTACACCTCCCGCGAATACGCCGACCGGGAACGCGAAGCGGTCTGGATGAAGATCTGGCAGATCGCCGGTCGCGTCGACGAGCTGCCCGCGGTCGGCGACTGGAAGGTCTACCAGATTCTGGACCAGTCCTTCATCCTCGTGCGCGGCAAGGACGAGCGGATCAGGGGCTTCGTCAACGCCTGCCGACACCGGGGCAACCCGCTGTGCGCCGGCCGGGGAAACTCGAAGCGATTCCTGTGCCAGTACCACCTGTGGTCCTACGATCTCGACGGCACACTGCGCGGCGTCCTGCACGAGAAGGTGCTCGGACCGATCGACAAGGACGAGAACTCACTGCTCGAGGTCTCGGTCGACACCTTCGCCGGGTTCGTCTTCCTCAATCCCGACCCGGACGCGGAACCACTGGCCGACTTCCTCGGCCCCGAGGTCCGCGCGATGCTCGAGCCGTATCACCTCGAGGACATGGTCACGGTCATGAACGTCCGCGAGGGACTGGACTGCAACTGGAAGGTGGTCATCGACGCCTTCTCCGAGGGTTATCACATCTCCGGAATCCACCCCCAGTTGCTCAGGGCGATCACGATCGACCCGACGATGAGCCGTTACCGCTTCCTGGACAAGCACATCGTCTCGTGCGCGCCGTTCGAGGTCGCGCAGGTCGGTGACGCCGGCCCCGAGGAACAGGTCGAAGGAATCCGCGAACTCCCCGAAACCTTCCCCTCTCTCACCGCGATCCTGCCCCGATTCGAGGAACTCGTCGACGCGCACCGCACCGAGGGCAGCCCGCTGACCTTCCCGGACGGAGTGACCGCCCGGACGATTCTGCAGGAAGCGACCCGGGACACCCTGACCGCGATGGGCCTGGACGTCAGCGAGCTCACCGATGCGCAGATGAGCGACAACCACGGATGGGTGCTATTCCCCAACTTCTTCATGACGATCCGGGCCGGCGAGGCCACCGTCATCATGGCTCTGCCCGATCCGGACGGCGACCCGAACCGCTGCATCTGGCACGTCACGAGCTACATGTGGCTGCCACAGGAGTTGCGTGACGCCTACCGCGCCGAACCGATCGAGGTCGACGAGCCGGGGAGCTTCAAGTACTTCCTCGCCCTCCAGCAGGACTACGAGCAGATGCCGCGACAGCAACGGGGTCTGCGCAATCGCGCACTCGACCACCTCACCCTGGTCAAGGAGGAAGTCGTCATCGCGCACTACCACGCCGTCGTCGACCGCTACCTCGCGGCAGCCGCGACGTCCTGAGACGGGAGCAGAAACCCATGACCGAAAAGCGAATCGAAGACGTCTTCGACGAGCACACCGGGCGCGCACGCCGCGTCCTCGAGTACGGCCTCACCACCAAACGTCTCGTCGACGAGGCGAAGAAGCCCGGCTTCACCACCGACAGCTGGGCGCCGCTGGCTCGCCTGGTGGCAGTCGACGAGTTCGAGCGTGTGGGGAACTTCAAGGAAGTGATGGACTGGACCGGCTACGTCGAGTTCCTCACCAACTGGGCCACATCCTCCGACTGGGACTGCTCGTTCAAGCGCGTCACCGAGACGCCGGACGCGGTGTTCCTCGAACTCGAAGAACGCAGCACCATCGGCGATTTCAGCAGCGTCGTCAACTCGGTGTCGGTGTACGAGTTCGACGACTCGGACAGGATCCGCCACATCGACGTCTACCTGCAGATGGCACTGCCGGAGAACGGGATGCTCGAGAGCTACGAGGGCGTCGAGATCTCGGGATGACCGGTTGCCTGCACCCAGCATTCACAACATTCGAGTGAGGAGACCGAAAGTGGAATTGGAAGAACGCATCGCACGCCATCGCGCCATGGCCGAGGGGTACGGCAACGCATACCTGCGTCAAGGTGTGCAGGACGGCGAGGAGTACACCGACGAAAACGGCCCGGGTGCGTGGAAGTTCGCGCCCGACGCGATCTACACCTCGCCCTACTTCACCGGCGAGCAGGTGATCCTCATGAGCGAGGTCGCCGAGGACACGGCCCGGACCTCCACGCTGGAGGCCAAGGCGTACTCGCTGACCTTCCCGGACTGGAAGCCGGTGAGCTTCAAGCACTGGCCGGCCGAGAACGGCTTCGTCATGAAGACCCGCTGGCAGGGCACCACGGTCGACGGCGTCTCGATGGGCTTCTACTCGTACAGTTTCGTCGAGACCAACGACGACGCCGAGATCACCCGCTGGGAGACCCACGTCAACGACGAGTACAGCCCCTTCCTCGAGGTCGCGATCGGAGTGAGCGGGCCGTTCCACGGCCAGACCGCGTACATGGAGGCGGTACACCGGTGCCTCGACCGAGCCGGCGTGTCCCTGTGAGCCGGAGGGGAATCCGATGATGGCGACGAAAGCCCTGACCGCCACCTTCGGTGTCGAGGTGACCGGCGGCGTCGATCTCACCGACGACACCGTCGTCGCGCGTCTCACCGAGGCCCTGCGGTGGCGCGGCGTCCTGGTGGTGCGCGGACTCCACCTCGACGACGAGGCACAGCTCGCCTTCAGCCGGCGATTCGGCGAGGTGGTGCAACCGCGGACGGGCATGGAACTGATGACCGTCTCCCTCGATCCGGCGGTCAGCCGGTCGGCCGAGTACCTCCACGCCACCCTGAACTGGCACATCGACGACACCTGCAGTGACGTACCGGCGAAGGTGACGGTGCTGACCTGCAGGCAGCCCGCCGCGACCGGCGGTGGCACGGAGTTCGCCAGCACCTACGCGGCCTACGAGGCACTGCCGGAGGCGGAACGCAAACGGTACGAAGGACATCGGGTGCTGCACAGTTTCGAGGCGGCGCAGCGCACCGCCTGCCCCGATCCGACGGACGAACAGCTCGCCGGCTGGCGGACGCTGCCCACCCACGAGTCGTCGCTGATCTGGGAACGCCGCGACGGCCGCCGATCGCTGGTGATCGGTGCGACCGCCGACCACGTCGTCGGGATGGACCCGGTCGAGAGCCGCGCCCTGCTCGACGAGGTGCAGGCGTGGGCGACGCAGGAACGCTTCTGCCACACCCACGAGTGGGAGGCCGGGGACATGGTGGTGTGGGACAACACCGGGATGCTGCACCGTGCCCTGCCCTACGACGCGTCGTCCGAACGTCTCATGCGGCGCAGCACCGTCGTCGGTGACGAGCCGTGGACGTGAGCGCAGCGCGGACCGCGGTGGTCACCGGAGGCGGGTCCGGCATCGGGAAGTCGGTCGCACAGCGGCTGCGGCTGGACGGACACCGGGTCGCGGTGTTCGACCTGGCGCCGGCCGACGACGAGCACGGCTACGTCGTGGACGTCACCGACCGGGACCGGGTGGAGGAGGCCCTCGCCGAGGTCCGCGAGCGGTTCGGGCCGGTGACGATCCTGGTCAACGGGGCGGGGAACGAGGTGTTCGGACCGTTCCGCAAGCTGACCTTCGAGCAATGGCGGGCGACGATCGACGTCAACCTGCACGGCGTCTTCCACTGCACCCAGGCCACGCTGCCCGACATGGTCGACGCGGGCTGGGGCCGGATCGTCAACATCTCCTCGTCCAGTACCCATTCGGGCCAGCCGTTCATGTCCTCGTATGTCGCCGCGAAATCCGGGGTGAACGGCCTGACCAAGGCGCTCGCCCTGGAGTACGGCCCGCGTGGTGTCACGGTCAACGCCGTCCCCCCGGGGTTCGTCGACACCCCGATGCTGCGCCGGGCCGAGTCCCGCGGTCAGCTGGGCGGCACCGTGGACGAGCACATCGCACGCACCCCGGTCCGCCGGGCGGGCCGGCCCGAGGACATCGCCGCCGCGTGCTCGTTCCTCGCGTCCGAGGAAGCCGGCTACATCACCGGCCAGATTCTCGGCGTGAACGGCGGGCGCAACACCTAGGCCGAGAGAAGGAGCCATCGTTGAAACGACACAAGGTAGTGGTAGCGCTGGCGGCGACGGCCGTGCTGGTCGCCGGATGCAGCGGCCGCAGCGGTAGCGTGGAATCCGATGCGGGGCCCGCGAAGTCGCCCTCGGGGGCTGCGGCCTCCGCCGATTTCGGTGATCTGACGGACATCTGTCAGCCCGGAGACGCCTCGAGTGCGTCCGCCCAGGGCGTCACCGCCGACGCAATCCAGGTAGGGGTGTTCTCCGACATCGGATTCACGAAGAACTCCGAGTTCGTCGACGCCGCAAAGGTGTTCACGTCGTGGTGCAACGACGCCGGCGGCATCAACGGCCGCAAGATCGTCGCGGAGACCCGCGACGCGAAGCTGATGGAGCCGCGGCAGCGGATGATCGAAGCGTGCCGGGAGGACTTCGCACTGGTCGGCGGCGGCGCGGGCCTCGATGCCCTCGGCGTCAAGGAACGGCTCAGCTGCCTGTTGCCGAGCTTTCCTGCCCAGGTGGTCCAGGAACGGTCCGCAGGCGCCGACCTGGAGATAAGTGCATCGCCGGCGAAGATCCCGGGATATGACAACTACGCCGGGTTCCGCACGTGGACGCTGAACGAGGCGTATCCGGACTCCAAGGCGGCCGTCGGCATGATCAACGGCGACTCGGCCGTCACCAAGGTCCTCGGTCAGATGAACGCCGAGACGCTCGCATCCATGGGTGCGACGGTCGTCTACGACGAGCTGTACCCGGCCATGGGGGTGTCGGACTGGACGCCCTATGCCCAGGCCATCAAGAGCAAGGGCGTCAAGGGTCTCATCTTCATGGGAACCTGGGAGCAGCTCGCGAAGCTCGAGGACGTCCTCACCGCCATGGACTACAAGCTCGACTGGATCGACGCGAACAACAACGCGTACAACCCCCAGTTCATCGAATTGCTGGGCAAGTCCGCAGATTTCCAGAACAACGTCGTCGACCTCAGCGGCATGACCCCGCTGGAGAGCGACGACCCCACCGTTGCCGAACTCCGGTCGCTGTACGACAAGTACGCGCCGGACGCGAAGATCACACTGCCCGCCATGCGGGCGTGGTCGTCCTGGTTGCTGTTCGCCAAGGCGGCGTCACACTGCGGTGACGACCTCACCCGCGCGTGTGTGTTCAACCAGGCACAGCAGGAGACCGCCTGGACCGGAGGCGGATTGCACGCCGCGGCAAACCTGGCCGAACCGATTCCGCCGCAACCCTGTTTCAACGTCGAGCGCGCGACGTCCAGTGGATGGACCGCCGCGGACTTCAATCCCGACAACGGCATCTACCGCTGCGACATTCCGCCTCGCAAGTACACGGCCGATTTCGGTCAGCCGATGACCCTCGCCGATGTCGGCCTGAGCCAGAGCGACTTTCGCTGACAGCACGGCGTGACCAACAGCGCATCACGCACCGCGGAGCCACCGCGGTGCGTGATGCGTCTATCCGGTCATGTGGAACAGACTGCCCTGGAGCAGCAACTTCAACGCACGCACCGTCGCGTGGTACTCCTCCGGTGTCGCCGTCGCCGCCTGCTCGTTGAGCCCGCGCAGAATCGCGTGGATCACGTTCACAGCGCTGTCGACCTCCACGCCCGAAGCGAGTGCACCGTCCGCGTCCGCCTGCTCGACGATACCGACCACGACACCGCGCAGCGCCGCGAAGATCGAATCGCTGTCCTCGCCGAGATGCAGATGTTCGGCCGCCTCGACCCGGATGGCCCGATCGAATGCAACCGCGAAGGGGTAGTCGCGCATCAGCCGGCCACCCTCGTCGAACACCGCCATGAGCTTGTCGACGACGCCGTCCGCCCGGTCCGCGGCGGCCGTGAACCGAGGAATCGAGAGCTCCGCGAGCTCGAGAAATGTCGCGGTGACGAGCTCGGACTTGTTGGGGAAATAGTGGTAGAGACTGCCGCTGGTGATTCCGGCCGTCCGCGCGATCTCGCGAATGGTGGCACGCGAGTATCCGAGTTCGGCCACACAACGCATCGCCGCCGCGATGATGCGCTCCCGCGTCTCCTCCCCCTTGGACCCCACGGGTCGCCCCAGCGGCAGCGAGGTGGTCGACACGACATCTCCTGATTGGTCGGAAGCTTCTCCGCCAACCTTCTCACACCCGGCCTCGACCCGGCCGGGTCCGACCACCGATGGGCGGTCGCATGCCACGCCCGGGTAGCTGGGGATTCGCCGGGCTCGTCGGCGCGCGGCGCCCGCGCCGATAGCATCAGCTCATGTCGAAGATCGGCAACACGGTCAAATCCCTGTTCAGCAAGCGTCGGCCCGTCACGTCCGAGGACGCCGCCGAAATCGCCGACTGGCTCAACGAGGGCGGCGCACCGCACCCCGACGGCCCGCCGACGGTGATCGACGACGAGGGCAAACACAGGGACCGCTGACGGCGCCCACGGCGTGTGAACCGAAACACCTACGCGTAGAACAGTTCCCGGGCGCGGCGTGCGACCTCCTCGGAGGGGACGTCCTCGACCTTGGTGCACACGGCCCAGCGGTGACCGAACGGGTCGATGAAGACGCCGTGCCGGTCACCGGAGAAGGTGTCCTGCACCTCTGTCACGAGGGTCGCACCCTCTCCGACGGCACGATCGACGAAGGCGTCGCAGTCCTCGACGTACACGACCAGCGAACTGTGCACCCACCCCGGCTCGGGCGCGCGCAGACCGTAGTCGGGCATCTCGTCGGACAGTTGCAGCATCGAGTCGCCGACCCGGATCTCGGCGTGCATCACGCCGCCGCCGGGGGCGTCCATCCGATCGACGATCTCGGCGCCGAGGCCGCGTCGGTAGAAGTCGAGGGCGGCGGCGCCGTCGGGCACTGCGAGGAACGGGGTCAGGGTGCGGTATCCGGCGGGGATGGGATCAACGGTGGTCATGACAGCCAGCCTGCGCCACCGGCAGGCTCAGGGTCTTGAAGATTCACGACAGGGTTAGCCTGGATTCCATGACCGCCACGTCCGTACCGCCGTCGACGGATGTCGCGAACCTGGTGACGCTGATCCGGGGCCGGACCGTGGTCGCGCTGACCGGCGCGGGCATGTCCACGGACTCCGGCATCCCCGACTACCGCGGGCCCGACTCCCCTCCCCGCAACCCGATGACGTACCAGCAGTTCATGGGCGATGCCGAGTTCCGACGGCACTACTGGGCGCGGAACCACCTCGGCTGGCGGTACATGGACGGCACCCGGCCCAACGCGGGGCATCGCGCACTGGCCGCGCTCGAACGGGCCGGCGTGGTACGCGGCGTACTCACCCAGAACGTCGACCTGCTCCACACCAAGGCGGGCAGCAGGTCGGTGATCGACCTGCACGGCAGCTACGCGCAGGTGCGATGCATGGGCTGCGAGCACCGGATCTCGCGCATCGCCCTCGCCGAACGCCTCGACGCCGCGAACCCCGGATTCGCCGAATCCGTCGCCGCCGCAACGGGCGTCGAGATCGCGCCGGATGCCGATGCGGTGATCGAGGAGACCGCACACTTCCGCGTCGTCGACTGCGAACGCTGCGGTGGCATCCTCAAGCCGGACATCGTGTACTTCGGCGAGTCCGTCCCCCGCGACCGCGTCGACGCCGCGTTCGCCATGGTCGAGTCGGCCGATCTGCTGCTGGTGCTGGGCTCGTCGCTGACGGTGATGTCGGGCCTGCGGTTCGTCCGGCGCGCCGCGAAGCTCGGCATGCCCGTCGCGATCGTCAACCGCGGCACCACCCGCGGCGACGAGTTCGCCACCCTCAAGCTCGACGCCGGCTGCTCCGAAACCCTCGCCGCCCTCACCACCTGACCCTTCCCGGTCTTCACCCTCCCCCGCGGATGGGTCAGAGGCGGACCAGGTCGTCGGCGTGGACGACGGGGCGCTGCATGTCGGAGGGCAGCTCCATCGTCGACCGGCCGAGCATCTCCTCGAGTTCGGCTTCGTCGTACGCGACCACCCCGCGCGCCACGGGCGCACCCTCGGGGCCGACGAGCGACACCACGTCGCCACCGAGGAACCGGCCGCTCGTGGCGGTGATGCCCGCGGGCAGCAGCGATCGGCGCTTGTCCACGACCGCGCGGACCGCGCCGGCGTCGAGGTGCAGTTCGCCCTGCGTGTCGGCGGCGTGCCGGACCCAGAACTTGCGCGCCGAGAGCCGGGTGGGCCGGGCCGCGAACGCGGTGCCGACGCTCGCGGTCGACAGTGCCTCCGCGGCGTCGGTCGCGGCGGCGAGCAGCACCGGCACCCCGGAGTCGGCGGCGAGCCGGGCCGCGGACAGCTTCGACGCCATGCCGCCGGTGCCGAGTGCTCCCCCGGAGCCGGCGACCACGCCGTCGAGGTCCTCGGGGCTGGTCACCTCCGGGATCAGCGTCGCACCGCCCTTGCGGGGATCACCGTCGTAGAGGCCGTCGACGTCGGACAGCAGGACCAGCGCGTCGGCGCTGACCAGGTGCGCGACCATCGCCGCGAGCCGGTCGTTGTCACCGAACCGCAGCTCCGCCGTGGCGACGGTGTCGTTCTCGTTGACCACCGCGACCGCGTGCAGTGACCGCAGCCGGTCGAGGGTCCGCTGCGCGTTGCGGTACTGGGTGCGGCGGGCGATGTCGTCGGCGGTGAGCAGCACCTGTCCGACCACCCGGCCGTAGCGGTGGAACGACGTGCCCCAGGCGTGTGCGAGCCGGAGCTGGCCCACGCTGGCCGCGGCCTGCTTGGTCGCGAGGTCCCGGGGACGCCTCGACAACCCGAGCGGGGCGATGCCCGCACCGACCGCGCCCGACGACACGACGACCACATCGGATCCGGCCTGCATCCGCGCCTCGATCGCGTCCGCGAGGGCATCGAGTTTGCGTCGGTCCAAACCGGATTCGAGGCTCGTCAACGCGGACGAGCCGATCTTCACCACGACGCTGCGTGCGCCCGCGATCTGGGTGCGAGTGCTCGACACCCCGGTCACTGGTCTTCGGGGTCCGCGGCCTCGAGGCCGCGCCGAACCCGGTGCGCGTGCTTGCGTTCGGCGGCACCGATGCGATCGACCTGGTCGAGTCGGGCGTCGGTGCCGCGTCCGGTACGGGTGAGATCGACGCCGGCGGGAGTCTGCGGCTCCCAGTCGAAGCTGACGTCACCGATGGTGACCGAGCAACCCGGCTCGGCACCCATCTTGACGAGCTGGTCCTCGACACCGAGCCGGGCCAGCCGGTCTGCGAGGTAGCCAACGGCCTCGTCGTTGTCGAATGCGGTCTGCCGGATCCAGCGCTCGGGACGGGTGCCGCGGACGATGAATCCACCGGGGGTCTCGGGGTCGGCGATGATGCTGAACCCGGTCTCGTCGGCGGCGATCGGCCGGATCACCTGACGCTTCGGCGCAGCCGGCGGATGCGCGATGCGGTACTCCTCGACCATCTTCGCGAGCGCGAAGGTCAAGGGCCGCAGGCCTTCCCTGCTCACCGCGGAGATCGTGAACACGGGCCAGCCGCGCGATTCGAATTCGGGAGTCACCATCTCGGCGAGTTCCGCGGCGTCCGGCACGTCGGCCTTGTTGAGGATCACGATGCGCGGCCGGTCCGCCAGGTCGCCGAGGCTCGCGTCGCCGGACAGGGCGGGCTTGTACGCCGCCAGTTCCGCCTCGAGCGCGTCGACATCGGACACCGGGTCGCGGCCCGGTTCGAGAGTGGCGCAGTCGACGACGTGTGCCAGCACCGCGCACCGCTCGAGGTGACGCAGAAAGTCCAGGCCGAGACCGCGGCCGTCGCTGGCGCCGGGGATCAGGCCGGGCACGTCCGCGACGGTGAAGGTGGTGTCGCCGCTGGAGACGACACCGAGGTTCGGCTGCAGCGTGGTGAACGGGTAGTCCGCGATCTTGGGCTTGGCGGCGGACAGGACGGACACCAGCGACGATTTACCCGCGGACGGGAAACCGACCAGGCCGACGTCGGCGACCGACTTCAGTTCCAGCACCAGGTCGCGCTCGACACCCTCCTCGCCGAGGAGGGCGAAGCCGGGCGCCTTGCGTGCCTTCGACGACAGCGCCGCGTTGCCGAGGCCACCGCGACCGCCCTGCGCGGCGATGAACTGCGTTCCGGTGCCGATCATGTCGGCGAGGATCCGGCCGTCCTTGTCCAGCACGACGGTGCCGTCCGGAACCTTGAGGATCAGGTCGGAACCGTTGCCGCCCTCCCGGTTTCCGCCCTCGCCCTGCCTGCCGTTGGTGGCCTTGGCGCGCGGGTGGAAGTGGAAGTCCAGCAGCGTGTGCACGTTGGAGTCGACGACGAGGACCACGTCACCGCCCCGGCCGCCGTTGCCGCCGTCGGGGCCGCCGAGCGGCTTGAACTTCTCGCGGTGCACGGAGGCGCAACCGTTGCCGCCCTTGCCTGCGCTGACGTGCAGCACCACGCGGTCGATGAATCGTGACATGACTGCCGGATCCCTTTCCTTCAGTCGGTGAAAAGCAAGAGGGGCGGGCCGGGTGTGTGACCCTGGCCCGCCCCTCCTGGAAGCGTTGCTCGAAGCAGCAGACTCAGGCCTGTGCTTCGACCGGAACGATGTTCACGGTCTTGCGTCCACGCTTGGTGCCGAACTCCACGGCACCGGCAGCGAGGGCGAACAGGGTGTCGTCGCCGCCACGGCCGACGTTGACGCCCGGGTGGAAGTGCGTGCCGCGCTGACGCACCAGGATCTCGCCTGCGCTGACGGACTGACCGCCGAAACGCTTCACGCCGAGTCGCTGGGCATTCGAATCGCGACCGTTGCGCGAGCTGGATGCACCCTTCTTATGTGCCATGACGGACCCTCCTGGGTTCTAGAAAAAGTCTCGGAAGTTCGAGTTACTTGATGCCGGTGACCTTGAGGACCGTCAGCTTCTGCCGGTGGCCCTGACGCTTGTGGTAACCGGTCTTGTTCTTGAACTTGTGGATCCGGATCTTCGGGCCCTTGGTGTGCTCGACGACCTCACCGGTGACAGTGACCTTGGCCAGCTTGTCGGCGTCGGTGGTCAGCTCGGATCCGTCGACGACGAGAACCGGGGTCAGCGAGACAGCAGCGCCGGGCTCACCCTCGATCTTCTCGACCTTGACGAGGTCACCAACAGCGACCTTGTACTGCTTTCCGCCGGTCTTGACGATCGCATACGTTGCCATCGACGGCTACCCCTTGCTAGTTCGAACGTGCTCGCGCGGCAGTAGCCACGCGACTGGTCTGGTGTACTTGCTTCCCGGACACCCCCGGCACCCTGTCGGGCGCAGCAGAGCTGTGTCACCGAGTAGCGACCGGTCAAGATTACGGGATGGCGAGAGGCAGGGTCAAACCGCCCCACCCGTCACCATTCCCGTGACCTCGACCGGTCGGCCGCTCACGCCTCCGCGGGCGGTCCCGCGGGACGTCCGGCCGCGCGCCTGCGGGGCCGGCGCTTCGCCACGACGGGTTCCGGCGCGGTGCCGTCACCGCCGGACACCGCCGGCTCCGCGACCGGCGCCTCGACGACGACCGCGGTCGGCTCCTCCACCCGCTCGGGGGCCGCGATGGTGACCACCGTGCCCGACTCCGGGATGTCGGTGGCCGTCGGCGCGGCCGACGCACGGGACGCACGTCGTGCCCGGCGACGCCCACGCGCAGGTGCGGCGGGTGCCTCGATCACCTCGGTGACTACTTCCGGCTCCGCCACCGTGACAGCTTCCGGCTCCGCCACCGTGACAGCTTCCGGCTCCGCCTCGGCGACAGCGGCCGGCTCGACCACCGCGACAACTTCGGGCTCCGCCGCTGCGACAGCTTCCGGCTCCGCCTCGGCGACTGCTTCGGGCTCCGCCTCCGCAGCAGCGGCCGGCTCGACCACTGCGACGACTCCGGGCTCCGCCTGCGTGGTGGTCTCCGGTTCGCCGGCCTTCACCTCACCCGAAGGCTCCGCGGGCTCTGCGGGTGCCTCCTCGTCGTGCAGGTGCGCGGCCATCGCGAGTGCCACCGGGTGGGCGCGCTTGGCGGTCGCGTCCGCTTCGGGGGTGTGTCCGTTCTTCTCCACCACCGGCTGTTCGGCGGGCGCGGCCGACTTGTCGCGGCCCCGCTTGCGACGGCCACCGCCCGACTCGCCCTTGCCCTGAGTCCGCGCGCCACCGTCGTCACCGGAGCGCACCTCGACGGGGTCGGCGTGCACGATGATGCCGCGTCCGTGGCAGTGCTCACACGTGGTGGAGAACGCCTCGACGAGGCCGGTGCCCAGCTTCTTGCGGGTCATCTGGACCAGGCCCAGCGAGGTGACCTCGGAGACCTGGTGGCGGGTGCGGTCCCGGCCGAGCGCCTCGGTGAGCCGGCGCAGGACCAGGTCCCGGTTCGACTCGAGCACCATGTCGATGAAGTCGACGACGATCATGCCGCCGATGTCGCGCAGCCGCATCTGCCGCACGATCTCCTCGGCGGCTTCGAGGTTGTTGCGGGTGACGGTCTCCTCGAGGTTGCCGCCGGATCCCGTGAACTTGCCGGTGTTGACGTCGACCACGGTCATCGCCTCGGTGCGGTCGATGACCAGGGTGCCGCCGGACGGCAGCCACACCTTGCGGTCGAGCGCCTTGGCCAGCTGCTCGTCGATCCGCTTGACCGCGAAGATGTCCGGTCCACCGGACTGCGGCTCGTATCGCTCGACCCGCGGCAGCAGGTCGGGGGCGACGGTCTTGATGTAGTTCTCCACCGTCGACCAGGACTTCTCGCCCTCGATGACGATCTTGGAGAAGTCCTCGTTGAACAGGTCGCGCACGACCTTCACCAGCAGGTCGGGCTCCTCGTAGAGTGCCTTCGGGTTGCCCGACTTGCCCTTGTCCGCGGCCTCGGCCTGCTTCTCGATCTCGCTCCACTGCGACTGCAACCGCTGCACGTCGCGGGCGAGCTCCTCTTCGCTGACGCCCTCGGCTGCCGTGCGGATGATCACACCGGCCTCCGGCGGCACGACCTCGCGCAGGATCTCCTTGAGACGCTTGCGTTCGGTGTCGGGCAGCTTGCGGCTGATTCCGGTGGACGTGCCGCCCGGCACGTACACGAGGAACCGGCCCGCGAGGGAGATCTGCGTGGTCAGCCGGGCACCCTTGTGTCCGACGGGGTCCTTGGAGACCTGAACCAGCACCTGGTCGCCGGGCTTGAGTGCCTGCTCGATCTTGCGGCTGTTCCCGCCCAGTCCGGCGGCATCCCAGTTGACCTCGCCGGCGTACAGGACACCGTTGCGTCCGCGTCCGATGTCGATGAACGCGGCCTCCATCGACGGCAGCACGTTCTGCACGCGGCCGAGGTAGACGTTGCCGACCATCGACGCGGACGCCGACGTGGTGACGAAGTGCTCGACGAGGACCTCGTCCTCGAGCACCGCCACCTGGGTCAGGCCGTCGGGGTGCGCGGCACCGCTCTTCTCGCGGACCACCATCACCCGGTCCACCGCCTCGCGGCGGGCCAGGAACTCGGACTCGGTCAGGATCGGCGGACGCCGACGGCCGGCGTCACGTCCGTCGCGACGGCGCTGCCGCTTCGCCTCGAGCCGGGTGGAGCCGGAGATGCCCTGCACCTCGTCCTTCGCCCGGGCCTTGGTGCGGGGTTCACGTTCGTGGACCACCGTCGCGACACCGTCGTCCTCGGTGGTGTCGGTGTCGGCGCTGCCCTTGCGGCGGCGGCGACGACGGCGGCGACGGCTGGTTCCGCCTTCCTCGCCCTCGGTCTCCTCGCCCTCGACCGCTTCGCCCTCGGTTTCTGCCTCCGCGGTTTCGGCGCCCTCGGACTCCGGGCCGCCGGACGTCTCCTCGGCGGTCTCGGCCTCGGTCGGCTCTGCCTCTTCGGTGGTCTCGCTCTCCGAGCCCTGCTCGCCTCGGCCACGCCCTCGGCCACGGCGGCCACGGCGGCGGCGACGGCCGTGACCCTCGCCGGTCTCGTCCTCGGCGTGCGCTTCGGCGGGCGCCTCGGTCGCGGCCTCCTCCGTCGCGGTCGGCTCGACGACCGCGGGCTCGGCGGCAGCCGGCTCGGCGACCCCAGCGGTGGTGACCTCGATCGGCGCGGCCTCGTCGGGAGCCGCGGCCTCTCGTCGGGCACGGCGACGACGCGGGGCGGGCTCGGCGACCGGGGCCTCGGGCTGCAGGAACAACGGCGCCTGGAACAGCGGAGCCTCGTCCGCCGGGGCGGGCGCCTGCTCGGTGTCCACGTCGGTGAACAGGCCCGGCTGTTCGGGGATCTGCGCCTCGGCGATCAGATCGGCTCCGGCCCGCACCTCTTCGGCGGTGGGCTCGGCACCGGTGGGCTCGGCACCGGCGGGCTCGGCACCGGTGGGCTCGGCCGGCGCGGCTTCGGGCGCACTCTGCGCGGCGTGCACGCGTTCGGCGAGCGCGCGGTCGAGGCTGGACTGCGCGCTGCGCAGTTCCACACCGAACTCGGCGAGCTGGGCGAGGACCTGCTTGCTGGTCAGTCCCAGCATCTTCGCCAGCGCGTGGACGCGCATCTTCTCCGGGAAGGCCGGCTCGGTGGGCTGTGAAGTTTCGGGCGGCGCTTGATCGGCCACGTAAGTCTCCTCGGGCCCCCGGGCGCGTCCACCCATACGGATGTGCGCGGCCACTCGAGGGCGCTGTCTGTGTGCTCACACCTGGGTGTGAGTTCGTCTGGTCTCGCCCCGCACGGTTTGTCGGTGATCGAAGCGGTCACGTCCAATTCGTGCGGCGCCTGGCAGGCTGATCTCCGCGTCCCGTGCGCCTGATCATCCAGCGTGCCGACGGGGAGGGATTTCCTCCGCCGGGCGGCAGCGATGCGGGCATCGAGTCGTGGTGTCATCCGGTCGGACCACACCCGAATTCGAGTCACCACGAAGCGGGTGCGGGTCGACCGTCACCAGTATCCCACACGTCGACTGCGGCCCGCGCCAACGCCGCACCACAGCCGCCCGAAACCGCCTCAGGTTCCCCGGCGCGAGGCCGGGGAACCTGAGGCGGGTCGTGAGAGTGGGGAACTTCAGGAGCGGGCGAGCTGCGGGAACCAGAGCGCGATCTCGCGCTCGGCGGACTCGGTCGAATCCGATCCGTGCACGAGGTTCTGCTGACCGTCGAGGGCGTAATCGCCACGAATGGTCCCGGGGAGCGCCTTCTCGACCGGGTCGGTGCCGCCGGCGATCTGCCGGAACGCGGCGATGGCGCGGTGACCCTCGACGACGGCCGCGACGAGCGGGCCGGAGGTGATGAACTCGAGCAGGTCCGGGTAGAACGAACGCTCGGCGTGCTCGGCGTAGTGCTTGCCCGCGACGTCGACGTCGGCGGTCCGCATCTCCAGCGCGGCGACGGACAGGCCCTTGCGCTCGACTCGCGCGAGGATGTCCCCGACGAGGTTGCGGGCAACGCCGTCGGGCTTGATCAGTACCAGGGTGCGCTCAGTCACGGGGTGTCAGAGTAGTGGGTCAGTCCCGCTGACCGTGAAGCAGTCCCCGCTCGATCCGCGTCTGGATGTCCTTGCGCAGATACAGCAGGTACATCCACACCGCGGCGAAGACCAGGCCCATCACACCGATCGCCGGATGGATGAACCAACCCGCGATCAGCGCCACCTGCAGGCCGAGGTCCAGGCCCAACGCCCACGGACGGGACTGCACACCGCACGCCAGGATCATCAGGACACCCAGGACGGTCAGATACACGATCGAGCCGGTACCGATGCCCGTACCGAGCTTGGCGACCGCGGGGATCCCGAGGAACACCACGATGGCCTCGAGGATCAGGGTGCCGGAGCATACGCCGCGGAATCCCTTCCACGGGTCTGTGGTGGGCGGCTTGAATCCGCCGAATTCGTCTGCCGCCGAGTTGTCGGGGGTGCTCACGCGGGGTCCTTTCCGAACAGGGTGCGGGCCTCACCCGCGGTGACGACGGATCCGGTCACGACGACGCCGGCTCCCGAGATGGCCTCGCCGGGTTCGGCGACCTCCTCTGCCAGCCCGATCGCCGTCTCGAGCGCATCCGGGAGGGTCGGTGCCACCACCACCCGTTCGTCGCCGAAACGGGCGACGGCCAGATCGGCGAGCTGCTCGACGTCCATCGCGCGGGGAGAGCCGTTGCGGGTGACGACGATCTCGTCGAACACCGGCTCGAGCGCGGTGAGAATGCCGTCGGCGTCCTTGTCCCCGAGAACCGCGACGACACCGACGAGCTTGCGGAAATCGAACTCGGCGGCCAGGGCCGCGGCGAGCGCGCGAGCGCCGTCGGGATTGTGCGCGGCGTCGAGGAACACCGTCGGCGCGCTGCGGACCCGTTCGAGCCGACCCGGATTCGTCAGGGACGCAAAGCCTTCACGGATCGCGTCGACGTCGAGTTGCCGGTCCGGGCCTGCGCCGAAGAACGCCTCGACCGCGGCGAGGGCGAGGGCGGCGTTGCGCGCCTGGTGCTCGCCGTGCATCGGCAGGAAGATGTCGGTGTACACGCCGCCGAGGCCCTGCAGTTCGAGTTGCTGCCCGCCGACGGCGATCTGCCGGGCCAGGACCTTGAACTCCGATCCCTCGCGCGCGACGGCGGCGTCCGCCTCGACGGCGCGACGCAGGAGTACGTCCATCACCTCGGGTTCCTGCTGCGCCAGGATCGCCACGGTGTCGCGCGGGACCAGCGAGTCGGGCGCCTTCTTGATGATCCCAGCCTTCTCGGCGGCGATACCGGCGAGATCGGTACCCAGATACTCGGCGTGGTCGAGGCTGATCGGAGTGATCACCGCGACCTGACCGTCGATGACATTCGTTGCGTCCCAGCGGCCCCCGAGCCCGACCTCGATGACGCCGACGTCGACGGGCGCCTCGGCGAACGCGGCGAACGCCATCGCGGTGAGCACCTCGAACTTGCTCATCGCCGGGCCGCCCGCGGCCTGCGACTGGGCGTCCACCATCTGGATGTACGGCGCGAGCTCGTTGTAGGTGTCGACGTAGGTGCGCGGCGAGATCGGCGTGCCGTCGATGCTGATCCGCTCGGTCGCCAGCTGCAGGTGCGGACTGGTGGTCCGGCCCACCCGGCGATGCAGCCGGGTGAGCAGGGCGTCGACCATCCGGGTCACCGACGTCTTGCCGTTGGTTCCGGCGACGTGGATCGCCGGGTATGCCTGCTGCGGCGACCCGAGCAGGTCCATCAGCGCCGCGATCCGGGTCAGGGACGGCTCGATCTTCGTCTCGGGCCAACGCTTGTCGAGTTCCGCCTCGACCAGTGCCAGCTCCGCGAGATCCACCGGGGACGGTGTCCCCTGCTCGTCGCTCACGCCTGACCCAACTCCTTCAGTCGCGCGGTGATGCGGGCGATCTCCTCCTGCGCCACCTGCTGCCGGCCGCGGATCTTGTCCACGACGGCGTCGGGCGCCTTGGCGAGGAACGCCTCGTTGCCCAGCTTCGCGGCAGTTCCGGCGAGTTCCTTCTCGGCGACCGCGAGATCCTTCTCCAGTCGCTTGCGCTCGGCGCCGAGGTCGACGGCACCGGAGGTGTCGAGCTCGACGGTGACGGTGGCGCGGCTCAGCCGCACCTCCACCGATGCGGTGGCGGCGAACCCGTCCGCGGGCTCGGTGAGCTTGGCGAGCGAGGAGACTGCCGCCAGCTGGCCCTCGATGTCCGCGTCGGCAGCGCCGGTCAGCCGGGCGGCCACCTTCTGGGACGGCTTGAGGCCCTGGTCGCTGCGGAACCGGCGGATCTCGGTGACAAGTTTCTGCAGGTCACCGATCCGGCGGGCGGAGTCGGCGTCGGCCGGGACGCCGGTTGCGGACGGCCAGGACGCGATCACCACGGACTCGCCACCGGTGAGCACCTTCCACAGGGTCTCGGTGACGAACGGGATCACCGGGTGCAGCAGACGCAGCAGCGTGTCGAGGACGTTGCCGAGCACAGCCTTGGTGCCGTCGGCGTGCACGGAGCCCTCGGCCACCTGGACCTTGGCCAGTTCGAGGTACCAGTCGCAGACCTCGTCCCACGCGAAGTGGTACAGCGCCTCGCACGCCTTGGAGAACTCGAAGCGCTCGAACGCCTCGTCGACCTCGGTGCGGACCTGCTCGAGGCGGTCCAGGATCCAACGGTCGGCGTCGGTGAGCTGCTCGCGCGGCGGCAGGTCGGCCACGACGGCGCCGTTCATGAGCGCGAACTTGGTGGCGTTGAACAGCTTGTTCGCGAAGTTGCGGGACGACTGCGCGTGGTCCTCACCGACCGCGAGGTCGCTGCCCGGGTTGGCGCCGCGGGCCAGGGTGAAGCGCAGCGCGTCGGCGCCGAAACGGTCCACCCAGTCCAGCGGGTCGATGCCGTTGCCGCGGGACTTCGACATCTTCTTGCCGAACTGGTCACGGACCAGGCCGTGCAGGAACAGGTCGGTGAACGGCACGGTGCCGAGCCCAATTCGCTCGTCGCTTCGCTCGCCGTCACCCTGCACCGCGTCGTCGCCGGAGACGTACGTACCGAACATCATCATCCGGGCCACCCAGAAGAACAGGATGTCGTAGCCGGTGACGAGAACGCTGGTGGGATAGAACTTCTCGAGCTCGGGAGTCTTGTCCGGCCAGCCCATCGTGGAGAACGGCCACAGTCCGGACGAGAACCAGGTGTCGAGGACGTCGGGATCCTGTTCCCAGCCCTCGGGAGCGGTCTCGTCGGGGCCGAAGCACTGCACCTCGCCGTTCGGGCCGTACCAGATCGGGATCCGGTGGCCCCACCACAGCTGGCGGGAGATGCACCAGTCGTGCATGTTGTCGACCCACGCGAACCAGCGCGGTTCCTGGCTGGCCGGGTGGATGGTGGTCTCGCCGTTCCGGACCGCGTCGCCGGCAGCCTTGGCGAGCGAGTCGACCTTGACCCACCACTGCATCGACAGCCGCGGCTCGATGGTCTCGCCGGACCGCTCGGAGTGGCCGACGCTGTGCACGTACGGACGCTTCTCGGCGACGACGCGCCCCTGCTCGGCGAGGGCCTCGCGCACCTTCACCCGGGCCTCGAACCGGTCCATGCCGTCGAATTGCGTTCCGGTGTCGGCGATCTTGCCGGTCTTGTCCATGATGGTCGGCATCGGCAGGTTGTGCCGCAGGCCCATCTCGAAGTCGTTGGGGTCGTGCGCCGGGGTGATCTTCACGGCGCCGGTGCCGAACTCGGGGTCGACGTAGTCGTCGGCGATGATCGGGATCCGGCGGCCGGTGAACGGGTGCTCGAGGGTGGTGCCGACCAGGTGCTTGTAGCGCTCGTCGTCGGGGTGCACGGCGACGGCGGTGTCGCCGAGCATGGTCTCGACGCGGGTGGTCGCGACGATCACGTGCGGCTCGGCGTCGTCGAGGGAGCCGTAGCGCAGCGACACGAGCTCGCCCTCGACCTCCTCGAACTTCACCTCGATGTCGGAGATCGCGGTCTGCAGCACCGGCGACCAGTTGACCAGGCGCTCGGCGCGGTAGATCAGGCCGTCGTCGTAGAGCCGCTTGAAGATGGTCTGGACGGCACGGGACAGCCCCTCGTCCATGGTGAAACGGTCCCGGGACCAGTCGACGCCGTCGCCGATGCGACGCATCTGGCCCTGGATGGTGCCGCCGGACTCTCGCTTCCAGTCCCACACCCGCTCGATGAACGCCTCGCGGCCGAGGTCTTCCTTCTTGGTGCCGTCGGCGGCGAGCTGCTTCTCGACGATGGTCTGGGTGGCGATACCGGCGTGGTCCATGCCCGGCAGCCACAGCACCTCGTAGCCCTGCATCCGCTTGCGGCGGGTCAGCGCGTCCATCAGGGTGTGGTCGAGGGCGTGGCCCATGTGCAGGCTGCCGGTGACGTTCGGCGGCGGCAGGACGATGGAGTAGCCGGGCTTGTCGCTGGTCGCGTCGGCCTCGAAGTATCCGGCCGCTACCCAGCCCTCGTACAACTGCTCCTCGACGGTGCTGGGGTCCCAGCTCTTCGGGAGGGCGTCGGCGGGGTTCTTGGGGTCTTGCGGCGCGGCACTGGTCACCTGCGCAATTCTAGAGAACGGCACCTACCGTGGTTCGCGCCACATGGCCCACAGGGTGGGACCGCCTCCCGAGATCACGATTTCCCGGGTCACCTCGAAGCCGAAGCGCTGGTAGTAGGGCACGTTCGACTCCTTGCTCGACTCCAGGTAGGCGGGCGCGTGCTCCACGTCGCAGCGGTCGAGGCGCGACCGCATCAGGGCATGACCGTGGCCCCCACCACGGACCGTGGGGTCCGTGCCGATTGCGCTGAGATACCAGTGTGGCTCCTCCGGATGCACCGACTCCATCGTCTCGCCCACCGCGCGAGCGACGCCGGTGCGGCGGCCGAACGCCCGCATGATCGAGGGCATCATCAGCACCTGGGTCCACCCGGACTGGCGCCAGTGGCCGGGGGGATCCCACAACGTGGCCCCGACGGTGCCGCCGTCGGCTGCGGCCAGCTCGACCCCGCCGTGCGCCAGGTGGTGGTGCCGAGTGAAGGCGGCGAACATCCGCGGCAGGCCTCGCCGCCGGTCCGCGACGTCGGGCCACATCCACGTCATCACCGGGTCGTCATCGAAGGCCCGCGCCAGCACACGGGCGGTTGCGGGGACGTCGGATCGGGTGGCGGCGCGCACGGTGGCCATGCCCGAGGCTAACCCGACTGCGCTCTCGGGTACCGAAATTCGATGGCCGATCCGCCGCCCCCAGGGTGTGATGGCACGGTGCATCTCCACGAATACGCGAGCCTCGACGCGGTCGGGCTGGCCACCGCGATCCGGTCCGGGGACGTGACCGCGGCCGAGGTCGAGTCGGTTGCGCGGCGCGCACTCGACGCGGTGAACGCCGACCTGAATGCGTTGACGCTGCCCCTGTTCGACCCTGCCCCGGTGGCCGACCCGACCGGACCGCTCGCGGGGGTGCCGTTCGTGGTCAAGGACAGCGGCCCGTTCGTGCGGGGAGTGCCGTTCACCCTGGGCAGCCGTGCGATCCGCGGTGCCGTCGCGCGCGAGGACCACGTACTCATGGGGCGACTGCGATCGGCCGGGCTGGTCGCGTTGGGCCAGAGCACCGCTCCCGAGCTGGGGTTGAACTTCGCGACCGAATCCCGTCGATACGGGCCGACGCGCAACCCGTGGGACCCGACCCGAGGGACCGGCGGGTCGAGCGGCGGCTCGGCCGCGCTGGTCGCGGCGGGTGCGGTACCGATCGCCCACGGCAACGACGGCGCCGGGTCGCTACGGGTGCCCGCGTCGTGTTGCGGACTGGTCGGGCTGAAACCGAGCCGGGGCCGAGTGCCGGTGGAGTCGTCCCTCTCGGGCGAAGCCTCGGGCAGTGTTCCCGCCGGCGAGGTCGGATTCGGGCAGGTGTACGAGTTCGGGCTCACCCGCACGGTGCGGGACTGCGCGACACTCCTGGACGCGGTCAGCGGACCGATCGTCGGTGAGAAGTACGCCGCGGCTCCCCCGGCCCGGCCGTACGCCACCGCCGCCCGCACCGATCCCGGCCGGCTGCGGATCGCGGTGTCCACGGCCGCCGGCGCCCCGGTCGACCGTCAGGTCGCCGACGCGGCGGTGAACGTCGGGCGGGTGCTCGAGTGGATCGGGCACGACGTCGTCGAGGGTGCCCCGCCGGTCGATGCGGACGACGTGGTCGAGGCGTGTGTGCTCACCGCGTACGCCACCGGGGCGGCGATGCTGCGGGCACCGGTGCGTCCGAGTCCCGATCTGCTCGAAGCTGTTTCGAGGGTCGTGCTCGGCGAGACCGCCGCAGCGACGATGCTCGACGTCGCTGCCGGACTCGACGCGCAGGGCCGCGTGACCCGTGCGGTGGGCACGTTCTTCACGACCGTCGACGTGCTGGTGACGCCGACGCTGGCGCAGCTGCCCCCACCCCACGGCACGCTCGAGTACGACGAGGACGGCCACACGGTGCGCTCGTGGATCCGCCGGATTCTCGAGGTCGGCCCGTTCACCGCCGCGTTCAACATCTCCGGCAATCCGGCGATCAGCCTGCCCCTCGGGCAGAGCCGTGAGGGACTGCCGATCGGGGTGCAGCTCGTCGCCGCGGTCGGACGCGAGGACCTGCTGCTTGCGGTCGCGGCGCAACTCGAGCAGGCGGTGCCGTGGCGTGAACGCCAACCACCGGTGTTCGCCGACTAGGTTTGGCGGCCATGACGACGGCGTGGATCTTCCTGGCGGTGGCGATCTGCGCGGAAGTGGCGGGCACCAGTCTGCTTCCGCGCAGCGACGGGTTCCGCAGGCCCGGTCCGACCGTCGCGGTGCTGGGCCTGTACGGCGCGGCGCTGTACTGCCTGTCGCAGGCCCTGCGCCAATTGGATGTCGGGGTGGCGTACGCGGTGTGGGCCGGCGTCGGCACCGCCGTCATCGCGGCGATCGGGATGCTGATCCTGCACGAACCCCGCTCGGCGTCGAAGATCCTCGGGATCGGTCTGGTGATCGCCGGTGTCGTCGCACTGAACCTCGGTGGTGTCGCGTGACCGCCCGAGCGCGTGCGTGGGCGTTCCTCGCGGCGGCGATCACCAGCGAGATCATCGCCACCGTCCTGCTCGACAGCACCGAACAGTTCACCCGGCCCGCCCTGTCACTGGTCGTGATCGCCGGCTACGTCACGTCGTTCACGTGCATGGCGCAGGCGTTGCGAACCCTCCCGGTGAGCCTGACCTACGCGCTGTGGTCGGGCATCGGCACCGCAGCGGTCGCGGTGATCGGGGTGGTGCTGCTCGGTGAGCCGCTCTCGATCGCGAAGGTGGCGGGCCTGGCCCTCATCGTCGCCGGTGTGGTGGTGCTCAATCTCGGCGGCGACCATCACGACACCTCGGTCGCGGACTCAGCGCAGGCCGTGCCGCCGGGCGATCATCTTCTCGACGAGCCCGCGGGGCGCGATCCGGCGTAGCGCGAACACCACCGGCGCGTTGCTGCCGACCGCGTACAGCGGCTTCGGCTTGTCCGCGTCGATGGCGGCGAGCACGGTCTGAGCCACCCGGTCGGCGGTGATGCCGGACCGTTCGTTGGCGTCGAGATGTTCGATCATCGTGCGGTAGTCGTCGGTGTAGGGCGACCCCTCGGCGAGGTAGTGGGTGCGGCGCTCACCGATGCCGGTACTGATCGACCCGGGTTCGACGGTGGTGATCGCAACCCCGAAGGGTGACACCTCACGTCGCGCGGCGGTCGCGAAGCCCTTGATCGCTGCCTTCGTCGCCACGTACGAGGAGCGGTGTGCGAGGGGGAAACTCGCGAGCATCGACCCGACCATCACCACGCGCCCGTAGTTCCGGGCCCGCATGCCGGGAAGCAGCAACTGGGTCAGGCGGACCGCCCCGAACACGTTGGTGCGGAACAGTCGCTCGATCGCCTCCATCGGCAATTCCTCGAGTGGCCCGCTCTGGCTCTCCCCCGCGTTGTTCACCAGCACGTCCACCGCGCCCGCTGCCTCGGCGCACGCGACGATGCTCGCCTCGTCGGTCAGGTCCAGCGGCAGGTACTCGACGCCGGGAATCGGGTGCGGGAGCGAGGACGGGTTCCGGCTGGTGCCGTACACCTTCCAGCCGCGACCGGCAAGCGCCCGTGCCACGGCTTCGCCGATGCCCGACGATGCCCCAGTGACCAACGCTGTCCGAGTAACACTCATGCCTCGACCGCCCCTTCGTGCCGTGCCCCGCGCCGGCGATGCCGGCTGTCTCCGCTCGGGCACACGTGCCGACGAACCTAGCCCATGACGGTGTCGTACGGGCCCGAGACGGTGCAGCCCGCGAACTTCACCCGGCGCCGGGCACGGTGCGCGGCCCGTGTCCGGCCAGCAGTGGCGCGACCCGTGGGGGAATCTCCTTCAGCGCGTAGGGCAGTGACAGCACGGTGCTCCACGCCATCGCCTCGGCCGCGTCGTCCTCGAGGACGACGACCCGCCCTTCTCTGACTGCGCGCAGATCCGCGTAGACCGGCGTCCGGTCGAGTTCGGCGCGGAGTTTGTCGCCGAAGCCGCCGCCGGCGTACCAGACGAGTAGATCGGCATCGGCGAGGGTGAGCTGCTCGGTGCTGATCGGCGCGAAGTTGGTTCCGGTGACCTGCTGGGTGACGGGCAGGTTGACGAAACCGAGTTCGGTGAAGAACCGAACCTTTGGGTCCTCGGGACCGTAGACGCCGAACTGACCCGGCCCTTTGAGCGCGCCGACGATCACGGTCCTGCCCGCGAACGACGGATTCGCGGCGGCCACCTCGGTGAACCGTCCCTGCACCGACCGGACGAGTTCGTTGGCCTTCGCCGACCGGCCCAGCGCCTTGCCGATGACCCGGGTCTGGATCTGCCACGGCACACCGAAGTCGGCGAACTCGTCCGGCTGTGCGACGGTCGGGGCGAGCACGGAGAGCATGTCGTGTTCGCGCAATGTGAGCCCGGAGTAGGTGCCGACGATCAGGTCGGGGTCGGTCGAGGCGACAGCCTCGACGTCGATGCCGCTGCTCGAGGTACCGACGACAGTCGGGTGCGCGCCGCCGAGCAGGTCGTGGGCCCACGGCCAGGTCGCGTCGGGCTTGTCGCCGTACCAGTCGAACACCCCGACGGGGATCACGCCCAGGGCGAGGACCACGTCGTGGTCGTTGTAGCCGACGCTGACGACACGGCGCGGGTCGGCACCGACGACGGTGCGACCGTAGCGTGTCGTCAGCGTGGCGCCGGTCGACGCCTCGGTCTGCTCGCCACCGCCGCAGCCGACCCCCGCGGACGTGAGCACGGCCCCCCACGTCCCGATCAGAAACCCGCGACGTGTCAGCCCGGCCATCGCACCACCCTTCCTCGACAAAAGCGAGGGAAGGTTAGCCGAAATATCGACCGCGGCGGGCGGTCCGACTTCCCGCGGACCACCGACCGGGCCAGTATGGACACATGACGCGCAGAGGCCCCGCCCAGGACATCGACGAATCCCAGCTCGTGGTGACCCACCCCAAGGACCACGCCGCCGGTGTCGAGGCCGTCGCGGTGTCGCTGCAGCGGGCCGTCGAGCAGATGGGCACGGTCCGAACGGCGCAGACGCTGACCCGACTGAACCAGCGGCACGGATTCGACTGCCCGGGATGCGCCTGGCCGGAGACCCCCGGCCACCGCAAGCCCGCCGAGTTCTGCGAGAACGGCGCCAAGGCCGTCGCCGAGGAGGCGACGCTGCGCACCGTCACCCCGGAGTTCTTCGCGGCGCACTCCGTCGCCGAACTCGCGGACAGGACGGACTACTGGCTCGGTCAGCAGGGCCGGCTCACTCACCCGATGGTGCTGCGCGAGGGCGCGACGCACTACACGCCGATCGGCTGGGACGAGGCGTACCGCCTGATCGCCGGCGAACTCCGCGCACTTCCCACACCCGACCATGCCGTCTTCTACACCTCCGGGCGCACCAGCAACGAGGCCGCGTTCCTGTACCAGCTGATGATCCGCAGCTACGGCACCAACAACCTGCCGGACTGCTCGAACATGTGCCATGAGTCGTCGGGCAGCGCGCTGTCCGAGTCCATCGGTATCGGCAAGGGGTCGGTGACGGTTCCCGACCTCGAGTTCGCCGACCTGATCCTGATCGCGGGTCAGAACCCCGGCACCAACCATCCCCGGATGCTCTCCACCCTGGAGGCCGCGAAGGGCAACGGCGCGAAGATCATCGCGATCAACCCGCTGCCCGAGGCGGGCCTGCTGCGATTCAAGGACCCGCAGAAGGTCGGCGGCGTGGTCGGCCGCGGTGTCGACATCGCCGACGAGTTCCTGCAGATCCGGCTCGGCGGCGACATGGCCCTGTTCCGCGGGCTGGCGCGGCTGCTGTTCGAGGCAGACGACGCCGCACCGGGCACCGTCGTGGACCGGGCGTTCGTGGACGAGCACTGTGCCGGGTTCGAGGAGTACGAGCGCGCAGCCCGCACCGTCGACCTCGACACCGTCCTCGGGGCCACCGGCCTGACGATGACCCAGTTGCGGGAGACGGCCGACGCCCTGATTCGCTCGCAGCGCACGATCGCCTGCTGGGCAATGGGTCTGACGCAGCAGACCCACGGTGTGGCGACCATCCAGGAGATCACCAACCTGCTACTGATGCGCGGCATGATGGGCAAGCCCGGCGCCGGCGTCTGCCCCGTGCGCGGTCACTCGAACGTGCAGGGCGACCGCACGATGGGGATCTGGGAGAAGGCCCCGGACTCGTTCCTCGACGCCCTCGATCGCGAGTTCGGGATCACCAGTCCTCGCAAGCACGGCCTCGACACCGTCGACGCGATCCGGGCCATGCGCGACGGCAAGGCCGGTGTGTTCGTGGCGATGGGCGGTAACTTCATCCGCGCGACCCCGGACACCGCTGCGACGGAGGACGCGCTGCGCCGGTGCCGCTTGACGGTGCAGGTCTCCACCAAGCTGAATCGTTCGCACGTGGTCACCGGCACCACCGCGCTGATCCTGCCCACCCTGGGCCGCACCGACAAGGACATCCAGGCGAGCGGGAAACAGGTTGTCTCCGTAGAGGACTCGATGTCGATGGTGCACCTGTCCCGCGGCAACCTGACGCCGGTGAGCGAGCACCTGCGCAGTGAGGTCGCGATCGTCTGCGACCTGGCCCTCGAGTTGCTCGGCGCCGGCCACAGCGTCCCGTGGGCGTCCCTGTCCGCCGACTACGACCGGATCCGGGATGCCATCTCCCGGGTGGTGCCCGGCTGCGAGAACTACAACGAGCGGGTGCGCCGGCCGGACGGCTTCCAGTTGCCGCATCCGCCGCGCGATCGCCGCGAATTCCCCACGCACACCGGCAAGGCGAACTTCGTGACCGGCGAACTGCAGTGGGTGCCGACCCCGCCCGGGCGGCTGATCCTGCAGACACTGCGCAGCCACGACCAGTACAACACCACCATCTACGGCCTCGACGACCGCTACCGTGGCGTCAAGGGCGGCAGGCGCGTCGTGTTCGTCTCGGCGGCCGACCTCGTGGACCTGAATCTGATCGACGGGTCCCGGGTCGACATCGTCTCCGAGTGGACGGCGGTCGACGGCACCGTCGAGGAACGCCGGGTGCACGACTTCCGGGTGGTCGAGTACTCGACCCCGAAGGGCAACGCCGCCGCCTACTATCCCGAGACCAATCCGTTGATCCCGCTCGATCATGTTGCCGCGAAGTCCAACACGCCGGTCTCCAAGGCCGTCGTCGTGCGCCTGGAGCCGGTCGGGGGCAACTGATGGGACGCGTCACCGCCCGGCGGTCGGTACTTCGGATCGGGCCGACCGGCACGGTCCGCCGACCGGACAGCCTCGCCGTCGAGGAACCGCTGGAGATCCGGATGGCCGGTCGGTCGCTGGCGGTCACCATGCGCACCCCGGGCAACGACATCGACCTGGTGCACGGGTTCCTGCTCGGCGAGGGGATCATCCGGTCCGCCCGGGACATCTCGGTGATCCGCTACTGCGACGGTGTCGACGAGGAGGGCGCGAACACCTACAACGTCCTCGATGTCGCACTTGCGCCCGGCGTACCGGAACCGGTTGTCGCGCAGCGCAATTTCCTGAGCACGTCCGCGTGTGGGGTGTGCGGGAAGGCGTCGCTCGACGCGGTGCGGGTGCGGGCGCCGTACGTGCTGGCCGACTCGCCCCTGACCGTCCCGGCGGACGTGCTGGCCTCGCTGCCGGACGCGATGCGGTCCCGGCAGCGGGTGTTCGATTCAACCGGTGGCCTGCACGCGGCCGGACTGTTCACCGCCGACGGGGCGTTGCTGGCGTTGCGGGAGGACGTCGGCAGGCACAACGCCGTCGACAAGGTCCTCGGCTGGGCGCTGACCGAGGGCCGGGTGCCGCTGTCCGAGGCGATCCTCGCGGTCAGCGGACGGGCCTCGTTCGAGCTGGTGCAGAAGGCCGTCGTGGCGGGGGTGCCGATGCTGACCGCGGTCTCGGCGCCGTCGTCGCTCGCGGTCGACCTCGCCGCGGAGTCCGGCCTGACACTGGTCGGGTTCCTCCGCGGCGAGACCATGAACGTCTACACCGGGGAGCAGCGGATCAAGCTGCCGTGACGGTGGTCGCCGATCTCAGGTCGGGCCATCGGCCACCTCGTTCGTACGTCGGACGGGAGGAGGTTGCCCGAGGCCGGAAGACCGAACGAGGACCGCCAGCACAATTGCCGCAAGCAGCAGCGCCGGGACATCTCCCCACAGGTGTCCCAGATGGTCGCCATCGCCGAAGGACTGCACCGCCATGATTGCGGCGTGGACGACGCTCGACCACACAGCGAACCAGATCAAGCTGATATTGGCCTCGGGACGTCGCGCCGCGTTGCAGAGGAAGGCGCCCAGCGTCACGTACAGACCGACGATCATCATGAAGTAGTTGGACTCGTGAGGGGCACCGGGTTCCCATGCCCACCCCGACGGCCACACCACGGCCAGCGGATAGAGAAGAATCATCGCCGCGCCGACGACGACGAGCGCGATCCGAAGAAGTCTGTAGCTGTACGAAGATGCCATTGCGCGCTCCAAGGGGATACGGGCTCGAGGGCATTTCCAGGACCGTCAAAGGCGATCGTGGAACCACGCTACGCGGGGTGGCGCCGATCAGGCGTGAGTCCAGTCATACACGCCGCGATGGACAGTTCGGCGGGAAGGTCAGGATCGATCTTCCGGGTTGCGCCACCTGGAGTTCGGACTCGAGTTCTGTCGCCGGGAAGAGATGCGCGAGAGGGTGCACCCTACGAAGAGATCTGGCGCTGACGGAATCGAAGCCAGACGGCATCGAAGATTCCCGATACGTGTCGGACCGTCGGGGTAGAATCGAATACATGTTCGAGTCGGGGGTCGAGCTCAGGGGTGGCGGGCAGATGTCGACCGACGCCGTTCTGTTGGCCACGGTCACGGACAGCTCCAGGGTCGAGAACCAGGCGGCGGCGCGCAAGGTGCTGGCCGCGGGCGCACTGTGGGATGCCTGGATCGAACGGGATGTCGAGCTGGGGTCGGGGAAGATCACCGACTGCGGCAATGCGGCGATCGCGGAGCTCGCGGTGCGCCTGGGGTGTTCGAAGACGGTGGCCGAGTCGTTCGCGGCTCTCGGGATCGACTTGCGGTTGCGGCTGCCACGCACCCGCGCCGCCTTCGAGGCCGGGGATCTGGATCTTGCTCGGGCGCGAGCGATCTCGCGGGAGACGGCGGGACTGTCGGCGGCGACGGTGACGGCACTCGAACCGCAGATCCTGGCCGCGGCACGGCACCTTTCACCGGGACCGCTGGCCGGCGAGATCGAACGCCTCGTCGCCGCGCACAGTCCCGACGAGGCCGCCGAGCAGCGGGAGGATGTTCAGCGGTTCTCACGGCGGGTCGTCAAGCGGTCCGGGCGGGGTGGTTCGACGGTCGAGGTGACGGTCACCCCGCAGGAGGGTGAGGCGTTCATGCAGTTGGTCGCCGAGTTCGCCGGGACGGTGTGCCGTCACGACCGGCGCGGCGCCCAGGAGAAGCTGGTCGATTCGGTGATGGCGCTCGCGCACCGCGAGCCGTACCTCGAGTGCACCTGCGGCCGCGACGACTGCGACGCCGCGAAAACGAAGGCGCTGCCCGGGCGGCGGGCGCCCCTCACCCAGATCACCGTGGACCTGCCGACACTGCTCGGGTTGCTGTCCGAGCCCGCCCACCTGCACGGCCACGGCCTGATAGATCCGGTCCTGGCACGCCAGTTGGCGGCGAACGGGACCTGGCAGGCGATGCTCACCGAGATCCTCGAACTAGCCGAGGAACTCGGCCTCGTCGAGCACAGAGACGACGACAGGACCAAGCACCGCGACGAGGATGGACACCCCCACCGGGTGCAGGACGAGGCCGCCGGCGCGGACAACGAGCGTCGAACCACAAACGGAGCGACCGAGACGCACACCGACAAGGGGTCGACCGGCATGGAGGATTCTGCTACCGGCAGCGTTCACGAGACTTCTGATGGTGACGGCGCGACCGCGCACGGTTCATCCACGAAAGACGCCGTTGACGAGACGGCGAGCGACTCACCGACTCCAAACCCTCAACATGCACCGCCACACACCGCGGCATCTCCACCGCCCAGGTTCTGCGTGCGCTCGTTCCTCACCCGCGGCAGCCGACGCACGGCCGGACCGGTACCCGATCGCGGCGGCACCTCCGTGGAACCGCCACCCCCACCGATGGTCCCGACGAGTGTCGGCACCATGGCCGAGGCGATTCTCGCTGCCGTGCGCGCAAACCCGTCGCTCGCCTGGGGAACGCTTCGCGACGGGCACGGCGGGCTGATCGCGCCGCCCGCCGGCGCGCTGACCTACCGGCCCGACGCCGCCACCGCCGCGCCCGCGACCGCCACTGCCGGTTCCCCGGCTGCACCCGTCCCGCGGCCCAGTGCCAACTCGACCACATCGTCGAACACCTCGCCTGGGACCCGGTCGCGGGAGGCTGGACCATCGTGTCGAACCTGCAGTGCCTGTGCGCATTCCACCATCAGCTGAAGACACTCGGCCTGTGGCGGGTGGTCGCCCTCGGCGACTCCCGCACCACCGGACACGCGTTGCTGTGGACCTCCACACTCGGCACCACGACAGTCACCCTCCCCGGCGGAGCAACCGGCACCCCCGACCCGACCGGCCCGCGCCCCCGCATCACCGGCCGCCGCGGCGGACCGACGGTGTCGGTCACCATGCCGATCGACGATGCGCCACCGTTCTGACGCTCACGCGAGGTCCGGAAACCGCTGGATCGCGGTCTCCCGCGCCTCGGTCCCGGCAGCGTGATACCCGGAGATCAACTGGTCGAAGCGCATTCCCACATCGTGCAGAACGTGCACGATCCGGTCGGCGAGCAGGTTGTGGTCCCCTTCGCCGCGAAGGCCCACCGACACGTCCCACAGCCGGGTGCCGGGAGGCGCCGGCTCTGGCCGATGGGCCGCGTGGAACTCCGCGAGCCGCTCGGGTACCGGTACCGGTTCGAGGATCTGCCAGCGGCCGAGGGGGTCGAGGGTGTCGGCGAGGACCTCACGCAACCTGGCGACGTACTCGACGGCCCCGACCTCTGTCGCGTAGATCTGCAGCTCGTTCTCGACGACGTCGCCGTCGTGGAACGGTGCCGGCGGATCGGGCTCGACATCCCACAGCGGGCCCGTGAGAACACTCTCACTCCCGACCCGTTCCAGATCGGCGGCGGTCGACTCGACCAGGCACAGCATCGGATGTCCGCAGAGCGCGGCGAGCCGCGCGTGCCGGGCGAAGATGTCCAGGAGCGTGTTCGCGTTCCACCGATCCAGTTCGACGAGGGAGTCGAAGCCCGCGATCGAGAGCACCGTTCCGGTGCTCGCCGGATCGCTTCCGTAGACGAATTCGGCGACGTCGTACAGAACATCGTTGAACGCGGCAGGGTTTCGGCCGTAGTAGGCGGGAAAGGACATCGCCGACGCGAGCGCGTCGTGCAGGTCGTCGACCGTTGTCCACGCCCTCCCGTCGATCCGGTGCACGAGATAGCCCAGTCCGGCGAGCCGGTTGCCCGCACTGTCGAGGCCGAAGCGGGTCGGGTATCGGAACACGCAGCCGTTCTGCAGCAGCGCCCAGTCGAACCGCTGCCGCTGCTCGACGAACAGGCTCCGGTCGGTCGGATCGAACAGGGACTCTCGCGCCATCACCGCAGCCTACGGGCCCCGTACCGCCGGAACCGGCAGCACGGGGCCCGTCACGGCGAAACTCAGCTACCGCGCTTGATCCACTCTTCGAGGTGCGGGGACTCGGTGCCGATCGTGGTGCCGTCGCCGTGACCGGTGTGCACCTTGGTCTCGGCGGGCAGCGCGAACAGCTTGTCGCGGATCGAGCCGATGATCGTCGGGAAGTCCGAGTAGGACCGCCCGGTCGCACCCGGGCCGCCCGAGAACAGGGTGTCGCCGGTGAACAGCTCCCCCGCCTCCGGCAGGTACAGGCAGGTCGAGCCCGGCGAGTGGCCGGGAGTTGCGATCGCCTGGATGTCGGTGCCCGCCACCGTGATCCGCTGCCCGTCCTCGAGGGTGCCGTGCGCGACGCCGGGATGGGTCATCTCCCAGAGCACGTCGTCGGCAGGGCTGAGCAGGATCGGCGCGTCGAGCCGCTCGGACAGCTCCGGCGCGACGGTGACGTGGTCGTTGTGCCCGTGCGTGCACACGATCGCGACAACCTTCCGGCCACCGACTGCATCGATGATCGGCTGCGCCGTGTGGGCGGCGTCGACGATCACGACCTCGGAGTCGTCGCCGATCAGCCAGATGTTGTTGTCGACGTCCCAGGTGCCGCCGTCGAGACTGAACGTCCCCGACGTGACGACCCGGTCGACCCGCAGGGCGCCACTGTGTCGATTCCCCGTCGCGTCGCTCGCCATTACAGGACCACCACCGAACGCAGCACCTCACCGCGGTGCATCGACTCGAACGCCTCCTCGACCTGATCGAGAGCGATCCGCTCGGTGACGAACTTCTCCAGCGGCAGCCTGCCCTGCTGGTACAGGTCGACGAGCATCGGGAAGTCACGCTCGGGCAGGCAGTCGCCGTACCACGACGACTTCAGCGATCCGCCGCGCGAGAAGAAATCGACCAGCGGCATCTCGAGGGTCATGTCCGGGGTGGGGACACCGACGAGGACGACGGTGCCGGCCAGGTCGCGGGCGTAGAAGGCCTGCTTCCAGGTCTCGGGACGGCCGACGGCATCGACGACGACGTCGGCGCCGAAGCCGCCGGTCAGCTCCTGCACGGCCTCGACCACGTCGTCGACCTCGGTGGCGTTGATGGTGTGGGTGGCACCGAGGTCGGTGGCCCACTCGAGCTTCTTGGGGTCGCGGTCGATCGCGATGATCGTGCCCGCGCCGGCCAGGCGCGAGCCCATGATCGCGGCATCGCCGACACCGCCGCAGCCGATGACGGCGACCGAGTCGCCGCGGCCGACGTTGCCGGTGTTCATCGCGGCACCCATGCCGGCCATCACGCCGCAGCCGAGCAGGCCGACGACGGCCGGGTCGGCGGACGGATCGACCTTGGTGCACTGACCGGCGTGGACGAGGGTCTTGTCGGCGAACGCGCCGATGCCGAGCGCCGGGGTCAGCTCGGTGCCGTCCTCGAGAGTCATCTTCTGGGTGGCGTTGAAGGTGTCGAAGCAGTACTGCGGACGGCCTCGCTTGCAGGCGCGACACTGGCCACAGACGGCCCGCCAGTTCAGCACGACGAAGTCACCGACGGCGACGGAATCGACTCCCTCACCGACACTTTCGACCACACCCGCGGCCTCGTGACCGAGCAGGAACGGGTACTCGTCGTTGATGCCGCCCTCACGGTAGGTCAGGTCGGTGTGGCAGACGCCGCAGGCGGCGACCGCGACCACGACCTCGCCCGGGCCGGGGTCGGGAATCGTGATCGGGACGATCTCCACCGGTGCGCCCTTCGAGCGCGCGATCACGCCTCGTACCTGCTGCGGCATGGCCTGGTCTCCTCACCTTGTCGACATGCGGGTGCACACATTGCGATACCCGCATGTCGACCGTAGCCCGATCACCCACGTCGGCGACCTGACCGAAAGGATGGTTCCACCTAGCCGAAATGCCAGACGGCCCGCCTACAGGCCCCCGAGGATCCGACCGAGGATCGCCTGCGCCCGCTCGATCGCCTCACCGTCGTCCATCCGCAGGGCGGTGTTCAGCGCGCCGAGAACCGCGTCGATCTCGAACGCCACCTCCCCCGGCGACGGCACGCCGTGGCCCGCGTCTTCCTGCGCGCATGCAACCTCACCTTCCAGCAGGGCGAGCCATTCCACGCGATCGCGGGCCAGGGCGTCCCGAACGGCGCCCGGCCTGCTGTCGAATTCGGCGATCGTCGCCGCGCGGAAGCATCCGCCCGGGAAGACCGGTTCGCTCACGTACTCGAACCACCGCTCGATCAGCGCCCTCAGCCGAGGCAGTCCCGGCTCCTCCACGAGGGCGGGGCGCACGATGCGCTCGACGAACACCTCCCGAGCCGCCTGCACGGCCGCGAGTTGCAGTTTCTCCTTGGTGCCGAACAACGTCGCGACACCACTCTTGCTGAGACCGAGATCGGCGGCGAGCCGCCCGAGACTCAGCCCGGTCAACCCCTCGACCGATGCGACGTCGGCGGCGTGCCGAGCGATGGAGGCACGCGCCCGCGCGCCTTTGAGCAGCCTGCCGTCGGTGGTCGTGTCGCTCACGTGTCCATCCTTCCAGGTCTTGCCAAAGCACACGAACGATCGTACTTTAATTACACGATCGATCGTACGTTTTGTTTCCGAGTGCCGATCCGGGCACCGCGAACCCCAGGAGCGATGATCATGACCGACACCCTTACCGTTCCGGCCGGACTCACCGAGGCGACCGACCCGTACTGCCTTCCCCAGCAGGATCTCGGCGAACTCCTCGCCGGTGCCCCGTGGCGGAGGTTCGCCGTCCTCGGCGACTCGATCGCCGAGGGCATCGGCGATCCCAGCCCGGGATACGCGACCGTCTCGTGGGCGGATCGGGTCGCGAACTCGCTGCGGACCGCCCAGCCCGACCTCGCCTACCTGAACACCGGCCGGATGGGTGCCACCAGCGCCCGGGTGCTGGACACCCAGATCGAACCCGTCTCCGACTTCGCACCCGACCTGGTGCACATCACCTGCGGCGCGAACGACCTGTGGTCCCCGGACGCCGACCTCGCCGCGATGCGCGCCAACGTCACGACCGTCTTCGATCGGGTCGCAGCCACCGGCGCCGCCATCACCACGCTCACGTTCGCCGACAACTTCCGCGGACCGCGACTACAGGCGATACGCGAGCGGATGATCGTCCTCAACGACACGATGCGGGAACTGGCCGGCCGGTACGACGCCGTCTGTGTCGACCTCTGGCAGCACCCGATGCGCCTGCGCCCGAATCTCCTCAGCGCCGACGGTATCCACTTCTCGATGAGCGGCCACGCAGTGCTGGCAACGGAAATGGTGCGCGCGCTGCACACCCGGATCACGAGACAGGCCGCGGACGCGCTCAGGGCGCGGCCTTGACCCCCGCGTCGGCGGCCAGCGCCGCGGCCTCGCCGCGGGTGCCGACCTCGAGCTTGCGCAGCACCGCCGCCACGTGGAACTTCACGGTGCTCTCGCTGACCTGCAAGCGCTCCGCGATCACCCGGTTGCGCCTGCCGGCGACGAGGTGTTCGAGCACCTCGATCTCGCGCGGACCGAGCACCGACAGGGCGTGACTGCCCTCCCCCGACTCGGCGTGGTCCAGCGGCAGAGTCGCCGACAGTCGGGAGCCCCACCCCGGGGTCGACTCGGATTCGTATGTGCCGCCGAGGGTTTCGACGCGCGGGCGCAGCTGCCGGGCGAGTTCGGCCAGGTCGACGGCGCCGCGGCCGTCGTCCCGGACGTCGATCAGCAGATTCGCGCCGTCACAGTCCCAGGCCACCCGCACGCGACCGAGGTCGGGCTGCACCACCAGCCCGAGCACCGCACCGCGCACCACGGCCCGCGCCGCGTGCGCGACCTCGCCGGGCAGACCCCGTCCGCCGACCGGCGGGTCGACGAACTCGACGCCGACGCCCTCGGGCACCAGGCCCCGGAGCTCTCCCCGCAGGCGGGCGAACGCGGTGGTCACCGCCTCTTCGGCCATCGCGCGGTGCTGGTCGACGGCGGTGCGGAGGCCGATCAGCGCGGAAGTCGCCGACTCCCGCGCGGTCGCCCGCGCGCGGGTGTCGTCGAGGTCGGGCGACCGCAGGGTCGCGAGGATGGTCTCCAGTGTCGCGGCGTGCGCCTGAGTGAGTTCGGCGACGGTGCGGGCCCGTTCGGCGGACGCGGCCCGCGACTCGGCCAGGTAGGCGGGGCTGGCGTGCCGCACCTGCAACTGGATGCCGAGGGCGACGACGGAGAACAGGGCGCCGAGCAGGTCGGTGTCGACCTCGGCCTTACCGCGTGGGATCACCACCAGAAGGGTGTCCGTGCGGTCGAGGATCGCGTGCACCGGGTGTTCCCGTCCGCCAAGCACCGCGGTTCCGCGGTGGACGATCGACGAATCGGGTTGCGCCGGACCGAGTTCGGTACGCAGCCGGTCGAGTTCTGCCACGGTGACCCGGTCCACGATCCGCGGGTCGCCTGCGACCTTGCGCGGCCGGCCGGTGCACTCCCGGGTGAAGATCACCAGGGCCGAATGCGGCACCAACGGCGCCACCAGCGGCGAGAACCTGCGCCCGATCTCCGGTAGCGGCCCGACCAGCACGCCGCGCAGCGCGTCGAGTCGGTCCACCTCGGTGCCGCGGGTCGAACTGCTCACCCGCGGCACCTTAGTCGACACCTGGATGCTCAGCCGGCCCGGTGCACGGACTGCGGGGTCAGGTAGGCGCCGAGCCCCTCCACTCCGAACTCCACACCCAACCCCGAGTCGTGGCGCCCACCGAACGGCGCACTGTGGTTCGAGGCGAAGAAGTTCACGCCGACCGAACCGGTGTCCATGCGTCGCGCCACCCGCATCGCGGCGTCGGTGTCGCGCCCGAAGACGAGTCCGCCCAGGCCGAACTCGGTGTCGTTGGCCAGTGCCACCGCCTCGTCGACGGTGTCGTACGAAAGCACGACGACGACCGGCCCGAAGACCTCTTCACGGGCGATCCGCATCCCGGGCGTCACGTCCGCGAACACCGTCGGCTGGACGAACCAGCCGCGTTCGACGTCGGCCCTCGCGCCACCGGTCGTGGCGCGGGCGCCTTCCTCGTGTGCCGACTCGAGGTGATCGAGGACGATGTCGAACTGCGCCCGGGTCGCTGCGGGACCGAAGACGGTGTCCTCGTCGAACGGGTCACCCTGCTTGCCTGCGGCGACGGTCCGGGTGACCATGTCGACCACCTCGTCGTAGCGCTGCGCGGGAGCGAGGATGCGTGTGGAGATGTAGCAGGTCTGCCCGGTGTTGCGCATGCAGGACCGGATCAGCACCTCGGACATCGCGTCCAGGTCCGCATCGGGGAGCACGATCGCCGACGACTTCCCACCGAGCTCGAGGGTCACCGGGCGCAGGAGCTCGCCGCACGCGGCGGCGATCCTCCGACCGACGGGTGTCGACCCGGTGAAGGCCACCTTCCGTACCAGCGGGTGCCGCACCAGGCGGTCGCCGACCTTCCCGGAACCGGTCACCAGGTTGATCACCCCCGGCGGCAGACCCGCGGCCAGTGCCGCGTCGACGACGAACCGGATCGACAGCGGCGTCGGCGACGCCGGCTTGATCACCACGGTGCAGCCCGCGATCAGTGCCGGCGCCAGCTTGGCCACGACCAGGTTGATCGGGAAGTTCCACGGCGCGATGAGCGCACACACCCCGATCGGATCGCGATACACCGCCGTCTCGCCGGGCCGGTTCGGGTAGGGGCGCACGTCCTCGGACTCGAGGTACGACGCCAGCGACGCGAAGTACCGGAAGATGCCCGCCGCGTTCGTCGCCGCGCCCGCCGTCTCGGCGATCGGACTGCCGTTCTCGCGGGTGTTGGTCCACGACATCGGTGCTGCCCGCTTCTCGATCTCGTCCGCCAGCCGCAGCAGGTACTCCGCGCGCACCGAGGGCGAGAGATCCGACCATCCGGCGCCACGGAAGGCCCGGTCGGCGGCCGTGACGGCGCGGTCGACGTCCTCCGGAGAGGCATCGGGCACCGAACCCCAGGTCTCCTCGGTTGTGGGATCCACGACGTCGATCCGGTCGGTGCTCGTGGCCGGTACCCATTCGCCGTCGACGAACACGTCGTCGACATGGGTGTACGGGAGCTGGACCGCCGATCGCCTCACCTCAGCACCTCGGTCTTGAGCAGGGCACGGGAGCGTGCCAACTCCGCCGCCGCGATCTCGACGGCAGCCTCGGTCTTGAGCTCCGGGACGATCTCGATCTCGAGCCGGTCGCAGTAGAGGGCCGGGGTCAGCCCGAACCACGAGGAAGCCAACGCGATTCCGGTGACGCCGAACCGCCAGAGCCGATCCGCGTCGCGCACCAGCGCGTCCTCCAGCGAGTGCGCGTCGGGCCGGGTGTCGTGACCGTCGATGATCGCGCACACCCGCTCGACGAACTCGTCGTCGTAGCCCAGCGACGGCAGCACCTCCCGGGCGATGATGCACCCCTGGCGTTCGTGCTCGTACCGGATCGCGGCCTTGCGCCAGTCGCCGCTGAACCCTTCGGAGATGATCCGGGATTCGTCGACCCGACCCCAGCCGGTGTCGTGCAGCAGGATCGCGATCCGCACGACGAGGGAGTCCGCGTGCGGGTACGCCAGGCACAGCCGCTGGGCGTAGGCGAGGGAGATCGGCAGATGGATGTCGTTGCTGCGGGCCCGGGATTCCGGCACGACGGATTTCCATACCGGATCGAGATCGGTGGGTTCGTCCGGTGCGGCGGCGATCGGCGACGTGTCGACGCTCTGGGTCGTCGGGATGCGCATGGTTACCTCTCTGACCGGGCCGTCGCCGGCGGCGCTGTCGCCGCGGGCGGGCCCTCGGTGATGATCGACTTCAGTGGTGTGGCGGCGTTCTCCGCCGGGCCGGCGGGGATGTTCGCGCCCTTGGCGAGTGCGTTCTTGACCGCCATGAAGTCGAGCGGGTGGTTGACGCAGTCGGCGGCGGTGATCTGCCCGTCCCGGTAGTACAGGACCGAGAACCGGCCCTTCTCGTCGTCGCGTCGGACGACCGTCCGGTCGTGGCCGGTGGACAGTCCGGCGATCTGCAGCTTCAGATCGCCCTGGTTCGACCAGAACCAGGGGGTCCCGGCGTATTCCGCGCGGCGGCCGGTGAGCGAGTAGGCGGCGACCTTGGCCTGTTCGATCGCATTGTTGACGCTCTCGATGCGGATCCGGTCCCCGGGCGGCGCGCCACGGACAGGGTTGGGCAGGTTCGCACAGTCGCCGACCGCGACGGTGACGCCGTCGGAGGCGAGGGCGTACTCGTCGACGCGGATTCCGTTGTCGCACTCCAGGCCCAAGGCCTCGGCCAGCTCCGTGTTCGGAAGGACGCCGATGCCGACGAGAACGATCTGCGCGGCAACGACCCGGCCGTCGGCCAGCTCCACGCCGGTGACGGCTCCCTCGGTGCCGACGATCCTGGCGATCCGGGCGTTCAGGACGACGTCGATGCCCCGACTGCGGTGCGCGTCGAGGAAGAAGCGTGAGGTCTCCGGCCCGACAGCACGGCCGATCAGTCGCGGTCCGGCCTCGAGAACCGTTGCCTTCCTGCCCATCTTGTGGGCGCTGGCCGCGGCCTCGAGCCCGATGAATCCGCCACCGATCACGACGACGTCGGTGGCGTCCGGCATCCGGGCCTTCAACGCCAGCGCGTCGTCGGCGTTGCGCAGATACAGCACTCCCCCCAGATCGGCACCGGGCACGTCGAGCCGCCGGGCCCGCGCCCCGACAGTGAGGGCGAGTCGATCGAACGCGAACCGCGCTCCCGACTCGGAACGCGCGACGCCTCCGCCGGCGTTCGTGCGGTCGATCGCAGTGATGCGTTCACCCTTGACCAGCCGGATCCGGTGCTCGTCCCAGTACTGGGCGGTGCGGAAGATCAGCGACTCGGCCGTGACCTCGCCCTGCAGGAACTCCTTGGACAGGGCGGGCCGCTGATACGGGCGGTGGTTCTCGTCTCCGAGCAACGTGATCGGCTCCTCGTAGCCGAGGGCACGCAGGGAGCCGGCCAGCTGCACCCCGGCCTGGCTCGCCCCGATGATCAGCAGACCGCCGTCGTGGTCGGCCACGGCTACACCTGCACTTCGGGAGTCCGCACGTGCAAGTCCATGTCCGCGGTGAGCTTGATCTGGCAGGACAGCCTCGAGCTGTCTTCACGAGGGGCCGCGGTCCCGTAGAGCATCTCGTCCTCCATCTCGTCCATGTCGGGCAGCGCCGCGAACTCGTCGTCGCGCACGAGGACGTGGCACGTCGCGCAGGACAGCGATCCGCCGCACTCGGCGACGATTCCCGGGACGCCGTTACGCATCGCAACCTCCATCACGGAGTCGCCGACGTTCCCGTCGAACGCGCGCGAATTCCCCTCGCAGTCGGTGTATGTGACCTTGGGCATGACTGTGTCTCTCCTAGATGAACTGGCGTCCGCCGTCGACGACGAGCGTCTGTCCGGTGATGTAGCTGCTTTCCTCGGAGGCGAGGAACAGGGCCGCGCCCACGATGTCCTCCGGCCTGCTGGCCCGTTTGATCGCTCCGCGGTCGACGCCGTAGTTCTCGGCGCCCTCGATCAGCCCGTAGCTGGCCTCGGTGAGGGTGAACCCCGGTGCGATGGCGTTGACGGTGATGGACCGCCGACCGAGTTCCTTGGCCATCACCCGGGTCATCGCCACCACTCCACCCTTGGAGGCGACGTAGTGCATCCACTGCTCGGACCCGCTGTAGACGGTCGCCGACGAGACGTTGACGACGCGGGATCCGGACTCCAGGTACGGACTGCACGCCCGCGCACACATCCACGGCCCCTTGAGGTTGACCGCCATCACCCGGTCCCATTCGGCGGGGTCGATCTGCTCGAAGGGGCTGCGGGTGACCCCCGCGTAGATCGCGGCGTTGTTGACCAGCACGTCGATGCTGCCGCCACCGAACTCGGCGACGGCCGCGGCCATCGCGTCCGTGGAGTCGACGGAGGTGACGTCCACGGTGAGGGCGGTTGCCTCGGCACCGAGGTCACCGGCCAGACGCGCGGTCTCCTGCGCGCCTGCGCCGTCGATGTCGGCGACGGCGACCCGGTGGCCGCGCCCGGCGAAGCCGAGTGCGAAGGCGCGCCCGAGTCCGCCTGCGCCGCCGGTGATCAGCACGGTTCTCGCGGTCGTCATCTCACGCGTCCAGCACGGTGACGGTGCCGGCGGTGCCGTCGACCCGTAGTCGCTGACCGGTCCGGATCTGAGTGGACGCCGACCCGGTGCCGGTGACCGCGGGCAGGCCGTACTCCCGGCACACGATCGCGGCGTGACTCATCATGCCGCCGATGTCGGTGACGGTCGCCGTGATCTTCCCGAAGATCGGGCCCCAGGACGGGGCGGTGATCGGGGCGACGAGGATCTCGCCCTCCTGGACCTCGGTGAGCTCGTCGGCGCTCGTCACCACCCGGGCGACACCCTCGACGACACCCGGGGACGCGGCCATACCCCGCAGCCCGCCGGAGGTGTCCTCGTCGTCGGCGAGCCACTGCTGCACCTGCTCGGTGGTGATGCCGTAGAGCATGCTGGTGAACGGTTCGGTGATGAACTCGGGCGGGGTGTTCAGGGCAGGCTCGGGCCGGCGCGACTTCAGCGCGTCGATGATCCCGCGACGACGCTCGATCTCCTTGGGCCAGTAGCTCGGACCGATCGGTGCGGCACCGACGCCCCAGCCGGTGGCGAGGTCGAAGAGCGCCTCGCGGACCTCGCCCCGACTCAGGTACAGCAGGTCGTCCGGCTGCTCCCAGAAGCCCTCCTCGTGCAGCATCCGGGACAGCTCGCGAACCTTGCGCCAGAACACCCCCATCGTCCAGTGCTCGATGTAGAAGTTGTGGTTCTCCACGTACGGGTAGGCGGTACGAGCCAGTTCCAGCTTGCCGTCGAAGGTGTCCCGGTCCTCACCGCTCAGCAGGTCGCGGTACTCGGCGGAGATCCGTTCCCGCTCGGCAGCGAGCTCGGCGACGGGCCTCATGATGTCCTGGCCGTTTCGCAGCCGGCGGATGTAGTCGGCGATGTACTGGAGCGGGATCTCCTGGTGTTCGATCCAGTACTTGTCATGGCCGTAGAAGCCGTTGCCGACGGTGAAGTTGAACCAGGGATCCTGCGCGGTCCGGTACGCGGCGAGCCACCCCTCCCCTCCCTCCGCGGCGCCGACCTCGGCGAGGGTGGCGCTCGCGTCGGTCGGATCGTCGAAGGCCGCGTCCAGCCCCAGTTCCACGGCGAGGGTTGCGAGCTTCTTGAGTTCGTCGTCCGGCCGGAACAGCTCCATGTCCACGCCCTGCACCATCGTGGCGATCGACTGATCCGGGATGTTCGGGAACACCTGCTTGCAGAACCCGAAGAAGTCGAGGTAGGCGATGTAGCCGAGGTTGAGGAACTCGAAATGGTACTGCCAGTTCTGGTAGCACAGCTGGATCAGCCGGTCGTAGTTCTCGAGCAGCACCTCGGTCCCGTCCTTCGCCCTGCCCGAGGTGATGTCCTCGATCGAGACCATGTCCGGCAGCTTGGCGAACGTCAGCGCGGCCATCTCGTCGATCGTGGTGCGCACCTTCTTGTGCCACTCCTCGAGAAGGCGATCCCAGTTCTGGTAGTAGTAGGCCGCGCGCTCCTCGAAATGCGGTACCCGAGACTCGAACTCGTTCTCGGGAGCTGGAATCGGGGACATGTACAGGTAGCCCAGGTGGATCCGGAACTCGATGCCGTTCGAGTTCGGGATCAGCAGGTGCCGGGTGTTGTACTGGCCGAGGCACTTGACCGCGAACTCGCCGCCGATCGTCTCGAACGGCTTGAACACGGTCGGCCAGTGCTGGCTGTCGCAGAACCAGAATTTCTCGTCCTCGGCCTCCTGCAGGCTGTCCTGGAACACCAGGTTGTATGGGTACAGCTCCTGCCAGCCCTCGGCGCCTTCCGGCGTCTCGAGCGTGAAGGGGCTTGGGAAGGACTTCATCGACATGGGGATGTTCCTCATCGTGGTCACGGGGTCGGTCAGTGGGCGACGGGGCGTCGGGTCATGGACTTCGTGATGCCGGCCACGCTGAAGCTGCGCGGCTTCGCCGGCGAGGCGGTCGGGGCGGTCGCGGGCTTCGACGACCAGACAGTCTCCGGACGGGACTGAAGCAGCAGCAGGTTCTGCCCGTCGGGCAGGTCCGCGTCGAGGGCCCACTCGATGTCCTGCGGGCACCCGTAGTGCTTCTCGGCACGCTTGGCGATCGTCGCCACCGCGCGCAGGTCGTCTTCGGTCAGGCACCGGCACGCGCGGCGGCTCGGGTCCACCTCCCGCTCGACCAGGCTGCGGGACTCGGCGTCCGGGATCAGCTCGGAGTGCTTGGCGCCCACCTTCTCGGTGACCAGGCCCAGTGTCACCTTGTCGAGCACGATGTTGTCCGGAGTCACCTGCCCGGAGACGACCATCTCCCCCACCCCGTAGGACGCGTCGATGGCGATCTTCGAGCGGTCACCGTTGGTGGGGTCGAGTGTCATCGCGACACCGGCGACCTTTGCGTTGACCATCTTCTGGACGGCCACCGCCATCGACAGTCCTTCGTCCGGAATGTTGTTCTTCAATCGGTAGGTGATCGCGCGGCTCGTGTACAACGACGCCCAGCACCGGCGGATGTGCTCGGTCACCGAATCGAGATCCGTCAGCCACAGGTAGGTGTCCTGCTGGCCGGCGAAGCTCGCGTCGGGCAGGTCCTCGGCGGTCGCGGAGGACCGCACCGCCACCGGAACCGGCTCGTCGAAACCGGACTGCAAGCGCTCGTACGCCTCGATCGTCAGCCGTCGCAGTCGGTCCGGTACCGGCCGGGAGACGATCGCATCGCGAATCCGGGCGGAGACGGTGTCGACCTGCGCAACGTCGTCCGGGTCGATATCCGAGAGCAGCCTCCGAATTCCTTCGGCGACACCGGATTCGGCGACGAAGTCGTCGTAGAGGGCGGTCGTGACCGCGAACCCGGGCGGCACCGGCATACCGGCCTGCGTCATCGACACCAGCGACGCGCACTTGCCACCGAGCAGTTCGTGCCGCGGCGCGGTGTCGTCGTCGAAGAACTGGATGTACGGGCCCTCGTCCACTCCGCCCCATTGCACCGGCACCGCGGTCGGGACCCGAAACGACAGGTTGTCTCCGAACGTGATGGCATCGGGGTCGAGCAGTTCCAGATCGGGGGCAAGGGCCAGCACCTGCTCCACCGCGATCCGGGTCTGCAGCTTCGCGAGCATGTTGCCCAGGCAGTAGTGGATGCCGTACCCGAACGCCACGTGCTCGCGCGCGTTGGCCCGCGAGATGTCGAAGACGTCCGGGTCCTCGAATCGGGCGTCGTCGCGGTTCGCGGATCCCATCAGCAGCAGCAGGTTGGCCCCAGCGGGGATCGCGACTCCGCCGACCTCGGTGTCCCGCAGCGCCTTCCGTCGCCACCCGACGATGGACGGGCTGAACCGGAGCACCTCGTCGACGGCCGCGGGAATCAGTTGCGGGTCCGCGGCGAGGGCGGCCCACTGATCGCGGTGTGCGAGCAGCAGGCGCAGGGTGTTGGAGATCAGGGTCGTCGTGGTCTCGTGACCGGCGAACAGCAGGCTGTAGCAGACCGACGCGATCTCGTGGTCGCTGATCGGGTCCCCCTCCCGCTGGGCTCGCACCAGGTCCGCGACCAGACTGTCGCCGCCGTGGGCGTGGGCATGCGCCACCAAGCGCCGGCATTCCTGCCAGTACTCGACGAGATTGTGCGCGTGCGGGATCTGCTCCTCGTCACTCAGGTCGCCCCAGGTCATCGCCGCGCGGGAGTCGGACCATCGCTTGAAGGTGTCCACCTGGCCGGCGTCCGCGCCGATCAGCGTCAAGATCGTCACGGTCGGCACCTCGTAGGCGAGGTCGCGCAGCAGGTCGCCGCGCCGGTCCGGACGCGCGAGCATCGCCCGCAGCTGGGCGTCGACGTTGTCGCGGATGAACGGTTCGAGGGCCCGGTACCGCCGCGGCGTGAACGCCTTCGACACGACCTTCCGAATTCGGGTGTGTTCCGGGGGAATCCGCGCCGACAGACCGGAGTATGCGGTGAATCCGCCGTCCTCCATGACCTTTCGCGCCTGGGGTCCGTGCCGACGGACCGGCGCCTGCGCGTTCTCGCTGCTGAACGTCTCCCAGTCGTCGAAGACGGCCTTCACGTCGTCGTAGCGGCTGATCACCCAGCAGTCGATCCGTTCGTCGAACATGACCGGTTCGTTCGCACGCAGACGGGAGTAGGCGGGGAACGGGTCGGTCATCGCGAACGGTTCGTAGCCGTGATGGGCCACGGGACAACCGGCGGTGGTGATGCTGGTCTCCATGAATCCTCCTTGTGATGGAGACCACCTTCACGTGCGACGGGCGCGCGGCCCAGCTATTTCTTCCGTTCAACGGAAGAGTCGAGCCAGAAGCTTCGAATTGCCTGCTCAACGGGCTGCGGCAGGTCCCGGAAGAGCTTCTCGAGCCTGGTGACGGTCCCCCGCATCGCGGGGAGGAATCGCGGGATCTCGGCGTACCGCGAGCTGGGCAGGACCATGCCGACGGACGCGACGACGTCGCCCTTGGGCGCGTGCACCGGCACCGCCACCGAACAGAGCCCGAGCGCGATCTCCTCGCGGGTCTGCGCGTACCCGTTCTCCCGCACGAGGTCCAGCTCTCGCGCCAGGCGACGGGCGTCGGTGATCGTGTATCGCGACCGGCGCTCGAGCGCGTGGGAGAGGTACGCCTCGCGGAACCAGTCCTCCTCGTACGCCAGCAAGACCTTGCCGACGGCCGTCGGATGCAGCGGCAGCCGTGCACCGACCCGTGCGATCCGCGGGATTCGCCGACTCCCGTAGATCCGGTCGACGTAGATCGCCTCGGTGCCGCGCCGCACCGCGAAGTGCACCGTCTCCCGAGTCAGGTCGAACAGGTCCTGCAGCGGCGAATGCACGATGTCACGCAGCCCCTGGCCGGCGTTCTGGGCGATTTCCCACAGCCGGATACCGACCTGGTAGCGCCCGTCCGAGCCGCGCTGGAGTGCACCCCAGCTCTCCAGTTCGCCGACGAGCCGGTGCACCGTGCTCAGCGGCAGATCCGCCGCGGTGGCGATGTCGGTGAGCGGCAGGGGTTCGGCCCCCGACTCGAAAGCCTCGAGGATCGCGAGCACCCGCGAGGTCGTGGTGCGCCCCGGCTCACGGGGTTGTCCGGCCATCGCAGCATCCTCTCGTACCGCCTCCCCTCGCTGTCACTCCTACTCGCCGGCATCGACACCCCGCAACGCCGACAGCACCCCGGCTTGCAGCCGGGGCGCCGTTCGAGGGCGTCTCGTCGCCGGTCAGCCGACCGCGACGACGTCGACGAGGAGTTCGGCCCCGGTCGCGGCCCGGACCTCGTCGACGGTCACACCGGGAGCGGTCTCGACCAACCGCAGACCGTCCGCCGTCACGTCGAGGACCGCCAGGTCGGTGATGATCCGGTTGACGCACCGCTTTCCGGTGAGCGGCAACGAACACTCGACGACGATCTTCGGCTCGCCGGTCTTGCTGCAGTGGTCGGTGAGGACGATGACGCGGCGAGCGCCGTGCACCAGGTCCATCGCGCCGCCCATGCCCTTGACCATGGCGCCGGGGATCATCCAGTTCGCGAGGTCGCCGGTCTCGCTGACCTGCATCGCACCGAGCACCGCGACGTCGACCTGGCCGCCGCGGATCATCCCGAACGACTGCGCCGAGTCGAAGAAGGATGCGCCGGGCAGGACGGTGATCGTCTCCTTGCCCGCATTGATCAGATCCGCGTCGACCTCGTCCTCGAACGGATACGGCCCGACCCCGAGCACCCCGTTCTCCGAGTGCAGCACGACCTCGATGCCGTCCGGGATGTGGTTCGGGATCAGCGTCGGCATGCCGATGCCGAGGTTGACGTACTGCCCGTCCTCGAGTTCCCGTGCGGCACGGGCCGCCATCTCGTCCCTGGTCCAGCTCACTTCCGCACCGTCCTGTTCTCGACCTGCTTCTCACCGACCACCGGCACGTGCACCACACGCTGCACGTGGATACCCGGGGTGTGCACCTCGTCCGCGTCGATCTCACCGGGCTCGACGAGGTGCTCGACCTCGGCGACGGTGATGCGGCCGGCCGCCGCCGCGGGCGGGTTGAAGTTGCGAGCGCTCTTGCGGAACACGAGGTTTCCGTGCCGGTCGCCCTTCCACGCATGGACGAGCGCGTAGTCGGTGACGATGGCGCGCTCCATCACGTAGGTGACGCCGTCGAACTCGCGTGTCTCCTTCGGCGGGCTGGCGATCGCGATGCCGCCGTCGCCGTCGTACCTGCGGGGCAGGCCACCGGTCTCGACCTGGGTACCGACACCGGCCGGGGTGAAGAAGGCGGGGATACCGGCGCCGCCGGCACGCATCCGTTCGGCGAGGGTGCCCTGCGGCGTCAGCTCCACCTCCAGCTCACCGGCCAGGTACTGCCGGGCGAACTCCTTGTTCACTCCGACATAGGAGCTGATCGTGCGCCGGATCCGGTTGGCGGCGAGAAGCGTGCCGAGACCGAACCCGTCGATTCCCAGGTTGTTGGTGACGGTCTCGAGATCGGTCGCGCCCTGTTCGAGCAGTGCCGCGATCAACGCCTCCGGCACGCCGACCACCCCGAATCCGCCGACCGCGAGTGACGCGCCGCTCGGGATGTCCGCCACCGCTTCGGCTGCTGTGGAAATGACTTTGTCCATCACGGCGACCACGATAGCGCGGGTCGTGCGTTCTGTGAACATGCGTCCGCATTGCGAACATATTTCGGGGCCGGCGTTGCCCGAGTCACTGCGAGGCCCTATCGTGTTCGCATAGCGGCGCTGCGTTCTCATCACGAACAGGCCGTACGGTTCCCACGACGAAAAGGCCGCACATGCTGCACCCGCCCCCACGCCACTCCCGGAGGACCGCGTGACCCGGGGTGAGCTGTTCGATCCGGTGTTCGGGGCGCAGCGGATCGATCCACTGCTGTCCGATCGGGCATGGGTGGCGGCGATGCTCGAAGTCGAGAGCGCACTCGCCCACGCGGCCGCCGACTCCGGCGTGATCACCTCCGACCAGGCGACCGCGATCGCGTCAGCCGCCAACACTCTGTCCGGCACACTCGACCCGGCGCTGCTCGGCGTCGAGGGCGCAGCCGGTGGCAACCCGGTCATCCCCCTGGTCAAGCACCTGCGCGCCGAGTGCGCACCGGCCGGGGTGCCCGGATCGGCGGTGCACGCCGGCGCGACCAGCCAGGACATCCTCGACACCGCGCTCATGGTGATAGCACGGCGAGCCGGCGCCGTGGTGGCCGACGACCTGGCGGTGGCCGCGGACGCCGCGGCATCGTTGGCGCGTCGGTACCGGGACACCCCGATGGCCGCCCGCACCCTCGGCCAGCAGGCACTGCCGACCACATTCGGGGCGCTGGCCGCGGGATGGTGCGCGGGCCTCGACCGGGCGCACCGCTCCCTCACCACCGTGATCGCCCATCTTCCGGTGCAATTCGGTGGTGCCGCAGGCACTCTCGCAGCGCTGCACCCGCTCGGGCTCGAGGTGGCCGATCGGCTCGCCGACGAGCTGGGCCTGGCCCGGCAGTCCGTGCCATGGCACACCGAGCGGACCCGGATCGGCGAGATCGCATCGGCCCTCGGGGTCGCCGCGGGCGTCGTGGCGAAGATCGCAGGCGACGTGGTGCTGATGGCCGCGACGGAGGTCGGCGAGGTCGCCGAGGACGCCCCCGGTGGCTCGTCCGCGATGCCGCACAAGCGCAACCCGGTCGCGGCCGTGACCGCGCGGGGCGCGGCCGTGCGGGTGCCGGGACTCGTCGCGACCGTGCTCGGCTCGATGTCCCACGAGTTCCAGCGCGCCACGGGTGCCTGGCACGCCGAGTGGGAAACGGTCACCGACCTGCTCCGGCTCACCGGCGGCGCCGCGCACAGAATCGGCCAGTGCCTGAGCGGATTGCAGGTGGACGCCGCCGCGATGCGCCGCAACCTCGACGCGACCGGGGGGATGCTGCTCGCCGAACGCGTCACCGCGGCCCTGTCCGGGCACACCGGCGCCGCGCGCGACCTGGTCACCGCCGCATGCCTGGCCGGCCGGCCGCTGGACACCGACCCGGCGGTCGTCGAGTTCCTCGCACCCGAGGCGGTGCGTGAACTGCTCGATCCCGCAACCTACCTCGGCCACGCCGGCGACCTCGTCGACCGCGTGCTGGCCGCCCGATCGACCACGAAGGAGGAGACCCGGTGACGGTCGCCCTCGCCCACCAGGTCACCGGCCCCGGACCCGGCGCCCCGACCGTCGTCCTGCTCGGGTCGCTCGGGTCGGACCGGACCATGTGGGATCCCCAGGTGCGGGCCCTGTCCGCGGACGCCAACGTCGTCGCCGTCGATCTGCGCGGGCACGGCGAATCCCCGGTTCCCTCAGGGCCGTACACGATCGACGACCTCGGCCGCGACGTACTGGCGCTGCTCGACAACCTGCAACAGCCCGCGGTGCACCTGGTCGGGCTGTCCCTCGGCGGCGCGGTCGCCCAGTGGATCGCCGCCCACGCGCCCACCCGCGTCCACACGCTAACCCTGCTGTGCACCTCCGCCAGATTCGGCGAACCACAGACCTGGCTGGACCGGGCGGCCGCCGTCCGCGCCGATGGCACCGGGTCCATCGCCGAGAGCGTCGTCGGACGGTGGTACACCGACGGGCTCGCCGCCCGCGACCCCGAACTGATCGCGTCGTCGCGGGCGATGGTGGACGCCACCGCCGACGAGGGATACGCGGCCTGCTGCGAGGCGCTGTCCGGATGGGACGGCCGCGCCGATCTCGCCCGCATCGCGGCGCCGACGCTGGTGATCGCGGGCCGTCACGACCCCGCCACCACTCCGGCGGACCTGCGGGCGATCGCCGACGGAATCGCGAATTCCACACTGCACGTGCTCGATCCGGCAGCACACCTGGCCAGTGTGGAACAGGCCGGCCGGGTCACCGCGCTGGTCGCCGCCCACGTGGCCGGCCCCGCGCAACGCAGCGAGGCGTACGAGGCCGGTATGCGGGTGCGGCGCACCGTCCTCGGCGACGCCCACGTCGATCGCGCGATCGCAGGCACCACCGCGTTCACCGCACCGTTCCAGGACTTCATCACCCGCACCGCGTGGGGTGACATCTGGACCCGACCCGGTCTCGACCACCACACCCGACGCCTGCTCACCCTCGCGATCCTCACCGCGGTCGGCAACGAGCACGAACTCGACATGCACATCCGCGCGGCACTGCGCGACGACGTCACCGCCGACGAACTGGTGGAAGTCTTCCTGCACACCGCGATCTACGCGGGCGTACCGAACAGCAACCGCGCATTCGCCCTCGGCAAGAATGCTCTCGCTGACGGGGCCGGATCGGCCGACACCGCAGCCGACACCGTCGACACCGCCGGCACGACCGACACCGAGGAGCCTTCCGGACCATGATCGAAGCGTCACCCGACTACGTGCAGTCCCTGGCCCGCGGACTGTCCGTCATCCGCGCATTCGACGCCGAGCACGCTCGGCAGACCCTGAGCGAAGTGGCCAAGACCACCGGACTCACCCGCGCCACCGCCCGCCGGTTCCTGCTCACCCTCGTCGAACTCGGCTACGTGCGCACCGACGGATCGGGTTTCTGGCTGACGCCGCGCGTCCTCGAGCTCGGCTACAGCTACCTGTCGAGCCTGACGCTGCCGGAGATCGCCGGACCGCACCTCGAAGCGTTGACCAAGCAGGTGCACGAGTCCGCATCGGTGTCGATCCTCGACCACGGTGACGTCGTCTACGTCGCGCGGGTCCCGGTCAGCCGGATCATGACCGTCGCCATCACCATCGGCACCCGGTTCCCCGCGTTCGCCACCTCGATGGGCCGGGTGCTCCTCGCCGGACTGTCCGAGAGCGCGTTCGAGGACTATCTGACGACCGTCATGCTGACCCCGCTCACCGCTCGCACCCTCGCCACCCCCGACGCCCTGCGCGACGAGATCGCGAAGGTCCGCGCCGACGGATTCTGCATCGTCGATCAGGAACTCGAGGAGGGGCTGCGCTCCCTCGCCGCCCCGATCCGCGACGCGAGCGGCACGGTGGTCGCCGCCGCCAACATCTCCACGCAGGCCGCCCGCTACTCCGCCGAGGCGGTGCGGACGGACCTGCTGCCTGCACTCCTGAGCACCGTCGACGCGATCGGCGCCGACCTGGTGCGCACGCAATCCCAACCCTGAAACACATGTGAGGACCCACCATGATCGACGCCGTCATCTGTGAACCGCTGCGCACCCCGGTCGGCCGGTTCGGAGGCGTGTTCAAGGACATCGCCCCGGAATCGCTTGCCGCGACGGTGATCACCGAACTCGTCACCCGCACCGGCATCGACGGCTCGCAGATCGACGACGTCATCCTCGGCCAGGCGTCCCCCGGCGGCGACGCCCCCGCGATCGGCCGGATCGCCGCGCTCGACGCAGGACTCGGCATCGACGTGCCCGGACTCCAGGTCGACCGCCGCTGCGGATCCGGACTGCAGGCCGTCGTCCAGGCATGCATGCAGGTCGCCACCGGCGCATCCGAGCTGATCCTCGCCGGCGGCACGGAATCGATGAGCCAGGCCGAGTTCTACGCCACCGGGATGCGCTGGGGTGTCAAGGGCGACGGCGTCGCCCTGATGGACCGCCTCGCGCGGGCCCGGGTCACCGCGGGCGGCAAGAACTTCCCGGTCCCGGGCGGCATGATCGAGACCGCCGAGAACCTGCGCGCCGAGTTCTCCATCAGCCGCGCCGACCAGGACGCCCTCGCCGTCCAGTCGCATCAGCGCGCGGTCGCCGCCCAGAAGGACGGACGTTTCGCCGACGAGATCGTCGAAGTTCCGGTCCCGCAACGCAAGTCGGATCCGATCGTCGTCGACACCGACGAGCACCCCCGGTCCGACACCTCCGTCGAGTCGCTCGCGAAGCTGAGGGCCATCCGCGCCGGTGTCGACCCCGAGTCCACCGTGACCGCGGGCAACGCGAGCGGCCAGAACGACGGCGCCGCGGTGTGCATCGTCACCACGTCGGAGAAGGCCGCCGCGCTGGGACTGCGCCCCCTCGCTCGGCTCGCGAGCTGGGCGGTCGCCGGGGTGGCGCCGCGGACGATGGGCATCGGGCCGGTCCCCGCGACCGAACGGGCCCTGGGCCGGCTCGGGCTCACCCTCGCCGACATGGACGTCATCGAACTGAACGAAGCGTTCGCCGCGCAGGCCCTCGCCGTCCTGCGGACCTGGGACCTCGACCCCACCGACCCGCGGCTGAACCCGAACGGCTCCGGCATCTCCCTCGGCCACCCCGTCGGGGCGACCGGCGCCCGCATCCTCGCCACCCTCCTGCGCGAACTCGACCGGCGCGAGGGCCGCTACGGTCTCGAGACCATGTGCATCGGCGGCGGGCAGGGCCTCGCCGCCGTCTTCGAGCGGCTCGGCTGACCCCTCCAACGACGAAGGCGCCCCCACCAGGTGGTGGGGGCGCCTTCGTCGTTTCCGGCTGCTACGCCGACTTGTCGCGGCGCTCGCGGTCCGGCTTGCGCGGGACGATCGTCGGAAGCACGTTGTCGTTGACGGTCTCGCCGGTCACAACCACCTTGGCGACGTCGTCGCGGCTCGGGATGTCGTACATCACCGGCAGCAGGACCTCTTCCATGATGGCGCGCAGACCGCGGGCACCGGTGCCACGCAGGATCGCCTGGTCGGCCACCGCCTCGAGGGCGTCCGTGGTGAACTCGAGCTCCACCCCGTCCATCTCGAACAGCCGGGTGTACTGCTTGACCAGCGCGTTCTTCGGCTCCGACAGGATCTGCACCAGCGATTCCTTGTCCAGGTTCGTCACCGACGCGACCACCGGAAGACGGCCGATGAACTCGGGGATCAGACCGAACTTGATCAGATCCTCCGGCATCACCTCGGCGAAGTGGTCCTGAGTGTCGATCTCCGCCTTCGAGCGAACCTCGGCACCGAAACCGATGCCGCGCTTGCCGACCCGATCGGAGACGATCTTCTCCAGGCCCGCGAACGCACCGGCGACGATGAACAGCACGTTGGTGGTGTCGATCTGGATGAACTCCTGGTGCGGATGCTTGCGTCCACCCTGCGGCGGCACGCTCGCCTGCGTGCCCTCCAGGATCTTCAGCAGCGCCTGCTGCACGCCCTCACCGGACACGTCGCGGGTGATCGACGGGTTCTCCGACTTGCGGGCGATCTTGTCGACCTCGTCGATGTAGATGATGCCGGTCTCGGCGCGCTTGACGTCGTAGTCCGCCGCCTGGATCAGCTTGAGCAGGATGTTCTCGACATCCTCACCGACGTAGCCCGCCTCGGTCAGTGCGGTCGCGTCCGCGATCGCGAACGGAACGTTGAGCATCTTCGCGAGCGTCTGCGCCAGGTACGTCTTGCCGCAGCCGGTCGGGCCGAGCATCAGGATGTTCGACTTCGCCAGCTCGACGGTCTCCCCGCGCACGTCGCGGCCCTTGTCGCCGGCCTGGATGCGCTTGTAGTGGTTGTAGACCGCGACCGCGAGGGTCCGCTTGGCGGCGTCCTGCCCGATCACGTAGTTCTCGAGGAAGTCACGGATCTCGGCCGGCTTGGGCAGCTCGTCGAGCTTGACCTCACTGGACTCGGCGAGCTCTTCCTCGATGATCTCGTTGCACAGGTCGATGCACTCGTCGCAGATGTACACCCCGGGGCCCGCGATGAGCTTCTTCACCTGCTTCTGACTCTTGCCGCAGAACGAGCATTTCAGCAGGTCTCCGCCGTCACCGATGCGTGCCATCTCGTCAGGTCCTACTTCCTTCTCAGCTGCACTCGCTACGGGTGCTGACCGTTCCGGGCCGGCTGTTCGAGCTGCTGGTTGGGCTGATGTCGCGGGCCCTCGCCCGGCGCGGGCGAAACCCCTGACTGTGACCGTACCCGCCCAGCCGGAACGGGGTCGACTTGTTGACCGTGTTTCGCGCCGACCCGCCCTACCCGTTACAGGTCAGGGCGGGTCGGCACCAGTGCGTCACAACAGCGCGGAAGACGTCACTTCTGCGCGGAGAGCTTCCGGTAGGCCAGGACGTCGTCGATGATCCCGTACTCCTTGGCCTCGTCGGCCGTCAGGATCTTGTCGCGGTCGGTGTCCTTGCGGATCACCTGCGGGTCCTTGCCGGTGTGCCGGCCGAGGGTGTCCTCCATCAGGCGACGCATGCGCTCGATCTCCGCGGCCTGGATCTCGAGGTCCGAGACCTGGCCCTGGATGCCGCCGGTGGCCGGCTGGTGGATCAGCACCCGCGCGTTCGGCAGCGCGAGCCGCTTGCCCGGGGTGCCTGCCGCGAGCAGCACCGCCGCCGCCGACGCCGCCTGCCCGAGGCACACGGTGGTGATGTCCGCGCGCACGTACTGCATGGTGTCGTAGATCGCCATCAGCGCGGTGAACGAGCCACCGGGCGAGTTGATGTACATCGTGATGTCGCGGTCCGGATCCTGCGACTCGAGCACCAGCAGCTGCGCCATCAGGTCGTTCGCGGACACGTCGTCGACCTGGTTGCCCAGGAAGATGATCCGCTCCTCGAACAGCTTGTTGTACGGGTCGGAGGTCTTCACGCCGTAGCTGGTCTGCTCGGTGAACTGCGGCAGGATGTAGCGGGCCGACGGGCCGGCCGGGGCGGTGCCCGAGAGCGCGCGGGGGTTGTACAGGTTGGTCATCTGCTTCTCCAGGAAGGGTAGGGGCGTCGGACGGGCGGCGGCTAGTTGTTGCCGGTGCCGCCGGCCTGCCGCGCGCGGGAGATGACGTGGTCGACGAAGCCGTACTCCTTGGCCTCGGTCGCGGTGAACCAGCGGTCGCGGTCCGAATCCTCGGTGATCTGCTCGACCGTCTGACCGGTGTGCTCGGCGATCAGCTCGGCCATCTCACGCTTGGTGTGGGCGAACTGCTCGGCCATGATCGCGATGTCGGACGCGGTGCCCCCGATACCGGCGGACGGCTGGTGCATCATGATCCGCGCGTGCGGCAGGGCGTACCGCTTGCCCTTGGTGCCCGCGGACAACAGGAACTGCCCCATCGACGCGGCCAGGCCCATGCCGAAGGTCGCGATGTCGCACTCGGCGAACTGCATGGTGTCGAAGATCGCCATTCCTGCCGTCACCGAGCCACCCGGCGAGTTGATGTAGAGCGAGATGTCGCGCGTCGGGTCCTCGGCCGAGAGCAGCAGGATCTGGGCGCACAGCTTGTTCGCGATGTCGTCGTCGACCTGGGTACCGAGGAAGATGATGCGTTCACGGAGCAGCCGCTCGTACACCGAGTCGCTGAGGTTCAGACCTGACGTGGCCGAAGTCATGGCGGGGCCCTGCGAAGCCGCCGGGTTCTGTGAAGTCACGGTACCTGCCTTCTCGATCGCTGAGTTTGCTCGATCACTGGGGTTTCTCGATCGCCGGTTCTCGATCGCTCGAGTCGTCACGATCACTGAAACGTTGCTTCCTGACACAGACACTAACGAACAGGGACGGCCCCGGAGTCCCGGTGCCGCCCCTGTTCGCTGATGGCGTGAAAACTAGCTCTCGTCGGAGTCGGCCGACTCGTCCGTGCCGTCCTCGTCGGGGCTGCCGAACAGCTCCTTGGTGTCGACGGTGGCACCGGTGGTGTCGGTGACCGCGAACTTCTCCACGACCGTGGCCAGCGCCTTGCCGCGGCGCACGTCCGCGAACACCGCGCCGAGCTGACCGGCCTGCTGGATCTGCTGGATGAACTGATCCGGCGACATGCCGTACTGCTGCGCCTGGAAGAGGATCCGCTCGGTCAGCTCCTGCTGGCCGACGTTGGTGCCCTCGGCCTCGGCGATCGCGTCGAGCAGCAGCTGCGTCTTGACGGACTTCTCGGCGGCGGCCTTGGTGTCGTTGTCGAACTCCTCACGCGAGGAACCCTGCGCCTCGAGCAGCTCGCCGAGCTTGGCCTCGTCGTGGTCGAGCGCGTGGATCGCGTCGTGCAGCGCGGCGTCGACCTCCGCCTTGACGACGGCCTCGGGCAGCGGGACCTCGACGGTCTCGAGCAGCGTCTCGAGGACCTTGTCGCGGATCTGGCCGGCCTGCTCGACCTTCTTCACCCGGGCGACGCGCTCACGCAGATCCGCGTTCAGCTCCTCGAGGGTGTCGAACTCGCTGGCCATCTGGGCGAACTCGTCGTCGGCCTCGGGCAGCTCACGCTTCTTGACGGTGTCGACCTTCACGGTCACCACGGCCTCCTTGTCGGCGTGCTCGCCGGCAACCAGCTTGGTGGTGAACTCCTTCGACTCGCCGGCCTTGAGCCCGACGACGGCCTCGTCCAGGCCCTCGATGAGCTGGCCGGAGCCGACCTCGTGGGACAGGCCGGTGGTGGAAGCCTCCGGGACGTCCTCACCGTCGACGGTGGCGGACAGGTCGATGGAGACGAAGTCGCCCTCCTCGACGGCGCGGTCGACGCCAACCAGGGTGCCGAAACGCTGACGCAGCGACAGCAGCTGCTCGTCGACGGCCTCGTCGGTGACCTCGATCGGGTCGACCTCGACAGCGAGGGCCGAGAAGTCGGGCAGGGTGATCTCCGGGCGGACGTCGACCTCGGCGGTGAACGCGAGCTCCTGGCCGTCCTCGATCTTGGTGATCTCGATCTCGGGCTGGCCGATGACCTTGATCTCGCCGGCCGTCACGGCCTCGGTGTAGCGAGCGGGAAGCGCGTCGTTGACGACCTGCTCCAGGACGGCGCCGCGGCCGACACGGGCCTCGAGCAGCTTCGCCGGAGCCTTGCCCGGACGGAAGCCGGGGAGACGGATCTGCTGGGCGAGGGCCTTGTACGCCTTGTCGAAGTCGGGCTTGAGCTCCTCGAAGGGCACCTCAACGTTGATACGGACCCGCGTCGGGCTCAGCTGCTCGACGGTGCTCTTCACGGACATGCTCCTTCGTGTGGTCTATCCGGTCTGCGGGCACCCGGTCTTCGGATGCCCGCGTCTTCTTCATGTTGTCCCTGGTCGGGGTGACAGGATTCGAACCTGCGACCCTCCGCTCCCAAAGCGGATGCGCTACCAAGCTGCGCCACACCCCGTCCGTTCGCGAAGCACCGACACCGCGATCGAAACCGCGGCATCCGCACCGAGTGGGAATCCTACGACCACCCGATTGGCGAATCCAAAGCGAGGTTATGTACAGTCTCCAACGCAGACGGCAGTCATGGCGATCCCAAGATGTCGTGTGCTTCGGGGATGTAGCTCAATGGTAGAGCCCTAGTCTTCCAAACTAGCTACGCGGGTTCGATTCCCGTCATCCCCTCCAGCAGGGAGAAGGCCCGTCACCGTCGAGGTGACGGGCCTTCGTCGTTTCCCCACACGTCCGGCACCACCGAGCGCACCCGCCTGCCCCGCTCGTCGAGCACGTGCCCGAGCAGTTTGTGCAGACGCAGGACCACCGACCGGTCCCGCACGTCGAGATCCGGGTAACCGTCCGCGAGTCGCTGCTCGAACGCACCGAGGTCGCCGACCGACCGGAGCCACACCTGGGCGACCAGGTTGTTCGGGCCGTGCAGGGCGAAGCAGTTGCGCACCTCCGGTTCGCGGCTGAGGCGCCGTCCGGTGTCCTCCAGTCCGGCGGGCGGCACCCGCCCCCAGAAGGTCGCGAGCACCGCGTATCCCGCTAGCGGGCGCGCGAACTCGCACCGCATGGTGACCAGTTCGAGTTGCAGCAGTCGGTCGAGTCGTCGCCGCGCGGCGGGTGCGCTGATCCCCACTCCGGCCGCGAGGTCGGTCAGCGACATCCGTCCGTCCTGCGAGAGCATCCGGAGCAACGCCCTGTCGGCCTGCGACATCGCGGGGGCACCCACTCCTCCCCCGGACCTGCGTGCGGCAGGCAGTGTGGAGCGTTCCTCCGGTCCGAGCGCGTTCAGGCGCCATCGACTGCCCTCGGTGAACCACTGCGTGATCAGCCGTGTCCGGACCGATTCGACGCCGTCGACCGCCGCGACGAATTCGAGCGCGAACCGGGACATCGCCGCGAGGTCGGGGGCGCCGGCCGTCACCAGCAGGTCGTCGTCGCCGCTCGCCCGCTCGACGGTGACCGCAAGGGTGTGGTCGAGCATCGCCTCGGCCACCGCGGTTCCCCGGTCCGGGCTGCACCTGATCTCGAGGAAGGCGGTGCAGAGTTGCCGGAACACGCTCGCGGCCGGCGACACCGTGATCCACGCGTTGCCCGCCCCGGCGAGCCGCTGCCACCGGCGGGCCAGGGTCACCGGGTCGAGGTCGAGCGCCCCGGCCAGCTGCGTCCACGACGCCCGCGGCGCGAGTTGGAGCGCGTTGATCAGCCGGAGGTCCACCTCGTCGATGCTGCCGTCAGTTTCCTGCGTCATACCCAATTATTCTCACGGTTTCCTGCAAAACGTGGACACCGTCGCAGCGAACGGGACGATTCACCGACGCGCCGAATCCGCGGATCCGGCCCATCGGCACGAAAGGCCCGGGTGATCATGTCCACACCACCGCCCACGAGCACCGACGACCGCTACGCGCTCATCGGAGCCGGACCGTCCGGCCTCGCCGCGGCCCGCAACCTGTCCCGGCTCGACATCGCGTTCGACGGATTCGAGTCGCACTCGGAGGTCGGTGGACTCTGGAACATCGACAACCCGCGCAGCACGGTCTACCACTCCGCACATCTCATCTCGTCGAAGACGACGACGCAGTTCACCGAGTTCCCGATGCCCGACAGCGCCGCCGACTATCCGGGACACTCCGAGTTGCGCGAGTACTTCGAGGCGTACGCGCTCCGGTTCGACCTGCATCGGCACTTCCGCTTCGGCACGACCGTGGTCCGCGTCGAACCCGACGGCGACCACTGGATGGTCGACACCGAGACCGACGGCCGCCGCACGACCGCCCGCTACCGCGGGGTGATCATCGCCAACGGCACCCTCTCCGAGCCGAATGTTCCGGCCTTCCCCGGCGCCTTCTCGGGCGAGGTCATGCACACCAGCGCCTACAAGGATCCCCGGATCTTCGACGGGAAGAGGGTGCTCGTGGTGGGGGCGGGCAACAGCGGCTGCGACATCGCCGTCGACGCCGTGCACCATGCCCGGTCGGTGGACCTCAGCGTCCGCCGCGGGTACCACTTCGTGCCGAAGTACGTGTTCGGGCGCCCCGCCGACACCGTTGGGGGCCGCGCGCAGTTGCCGCCCTGGCTCAAGCAACGCGTCGACGGGCGACTGCTGCGCATGTTCACCGGCGACCCCGTCCGGTTCGGATTCCCGGTGCCGGATCACCGGATCTACGAGTCGCACCCGGTCGTGAACTCGCTGATCCTGCACCACCTCGGACACGGCGACGTCACCATCCGCCGCGACATCGCCCGGTTCGACGGCACCGCCGTCCACTTCGTCGACGGAGACCGCCGCGACTACGACCTGGTGATGTGCGCGACCGGCTACCGGTTGCACTACCCGTTCATCGATCCCGAACACCTGGACTGGGCCGGTCGCGCCCCGTCTCTGTACCTGAACATCGCCTCGCGGCGGCATCGCAACCTCTTCGTGCTCGGCATGGTCGAGGCATCCGGCATCGGCTGGCAGGGTCGGCACGAGCAGGCCGAACTCGTCGCGAAGGTGATTCGCGCGCAGGACGAGTCCCCGCACGCCGCCGCCGAGTTCGCGGCCCGGGTGGCGGGACCGCGGCCGGATCTCAGCGGCGGCTATCGGTACCTCGAACTGGACCGGATGTCGTACTACGTGAACAAGGACGCGTACCGCCGCGCCGTCACCGAGCACATCGCGCGCCTGGACACCGCGGCCGTCGTCCCGAAGGGAGCCGATCATGCCGATCGATGACGTGGTGCTGAACTTCAACCCGACGTCGCTGACCCTGCTCAACGTCGTCCTCGCCGCGATCATGTTCGGGATCGCCCTCGACACCACGGTCGACGACTTCCGCGCCGCTCTGCGGATGCCACGCGCGATGGCCGTCGGCATCACCGCGCAGTTCCTGCTGCTCCCCGCGGTGACCTACCTGCTCACGCTGGCACTGAATCCGCCGCCGTCGGTCGCGCTCGGCATGATCCTGGTCGCGTGCTGCCCACCCGGCAACATCTCCAACGTGCTCACGCACCGCGCGAAGGGCAACGTCGCCCTGTCGGTGTCGATGACCGGCATCTCGAACGTGCTCGCGATCTTCCTGATGCCGCTCAACATCGCCTTCTGGGGCAGCCGGCAGGCCGAGACCGACGCGTTGTTGCGCTCGGTCTCGCTGAGCCCGGCCGCGATGCTCGCCGACATCGCCCTGATCATCGGTGTCCCGTTCGCCCTCGGTCTGCTGCTGGCGAACCGGCGGCCGGGCTGGGCGGCCGCGGCCGAACCCTGGGTCAAGAACCTCTCGTTGCTCGCACTGCTTGTGTTCATCGCCGCCGCGCTCGCCGGGAACTTCTCCGTCTTCGCCGCGCACATCGGGGTCGTCCTGGTCGCGGTGTTCCTTCACGACGCGGCGGCCCTGGCGCTCGGCTATCTGTGCGGGACCGCGACCGGACTCGACGAGTACAGCCGGCGGGCGGTGACGTTCGAGGTCGGCGTCCGCAATGCCGGGCTCGGCCTGGGCCTGGTGTTCACGTTCTTCGACGGCCTCGGTGGCATGGCCATCGTGGCCGGCTGGTGGGGCATCTGGGACATCGTCGCCGGGCTCGTCCTGGCGAGCGCGTGGGCGCGACGTCGCACCACGAACAGGGACACCACGAACAAGGAAGGGGTTCCGGCATGACCGTGACTGTCACGGGCGGTAGCGGATTTCTCGGGCGGTCGGTGGTTCGCGGGCTCCGCGACGCCGGCGCGCAGGTGATCAGCGTGGACCTGCGCCCGCCCGCCGAGCAACTGGACGGCGTCGTCTACCGAACCGCCGACGTGTGCGACCCGGCGTCGCTGACCGCGACGCTGACCGAACACCCCAGCACGGCTGTCGTTCACCTGGCCTCCATCGTCAACCCCGGCAGGTCGACGACCCGCGAGCAGGAGTACCGCGTCGACGTCGACGGCTCGCGCAACGTCCTCGAGGCGTGCGTGGCACACGGCGTCCGGCGGATCGTCGTGTCCTCCAGCGGGGCCGCGTACGGCTACCACGCCGACAATCCACCCTGGATCACCGAGGTCACGCCGCTGCGCGGCAACGACAGCTTCGCCTACAGCCGGCACAAGCGTCTCGTCGAGGAGATGCTCGCCGAGTACCGACGCGACCATCCCCACCTGGAGCAGACGGTGTTCCGGATCGGCACCATTCTCGGTGCCGACGTGGACAACCAGATCACCGCGCTGTTCGACAAGAAGCGGCTGCTCAAGATCCGCGGCAGCGACAGTCCGTTCGTCTTCGTCTGGGACGAGGACGTCTCGGCCGCGATGGTGCAGGCCGTCACCGGCACCCGCACCGGGATCTTCAACGTCGCCGGGGACGGCGCGATGACGATCGACGAGATCGCCGAGACACTGGGCAAGCCCACGCTCGCGGTCCCGGCGGCCGCGGTCCGCGCGGGGCTGGCCGTCGGCAACGCGCTGGGGCTGACCGTGCACGGACCGGAACAGACGAAGTTCCTGCAGTACCGTCCCGTGCTCAAGAACGACCGCCTCAAGTGCGTCTTCGGATACACGCCGCGGTACACGACCAGGGAGGCGTTCGCGGCGTGGCGGGCGGCGCGCGCCGGACGGACCCTGGCAGTCGACTGAGAACGATGCGCAGACCGCCCCAATCCGGAAGCCGCTCCACTTAAGGTGGAACATGTTTCAGTCTGCCATCCGCCTCAGTGAAGGAATGTCGTATGCACACCCCGCTTTGCGACGAACTCGGCATCGAGTTCCCCATCTTCGCGTTCACCCACTGCCGTGACGTCGTCGTCGCCGTGAGCAAGGCCGGCGGCTTCGGCGTGCTCGGCGCGGTCGGGTTCACTCCCGAGGAGCTCGAGATCGAACTGAAGTGGATCGATGAGCACATCGGCGACCACCCGTACGGCGTCGACATCGTCATCCCGAACAAGTACGAGGGCATGGACTCGAACCTGTCCGCCGACGAGCTCACGAAGATGCTCCAGTCGATGGTGCCGCAGTCCACCCTCGAGTTCGGACGCAAGATCCTCACCGACCACGGCGTGCCCCTGCCCGACGACGGCAGCGAGAACGCGTTGCAGCTTCTCGGCTGGACCGAGGCCACGGCGACCCCGCAGGTCGAGGTCGCGCTGCAGCACCCGAAGGTCACGCTGATCGCGAACGCCCTCGGCACGCCGCCTGCCGACATGATCAAGCACATCCACGACGCGGGCCGCAAGGTCGCGGCGCTGTGCGGCTCGCCGTACCAGGCCCGCAAGCACGCGGACGCCGGCGTCGACATCATCATCGCGCAGGGCGGCGAGGGTGGCGGCCACTGCGGCGAGGTCGGCTCGATCGTGCTGTGGCCGCAGGTCGTCAAGGAGGTCGCACCGGTTCCGGTGCTCGCCGCGGGCGGCATCGGCAGCGGTCAGCAGATCGCCGCGGCGCTGGCCCTGGGCGCCCAGGGCGCCTGGTCCGGCTCGCAGTGGCTGATGGTCGAGGAGGCCGAGAACACCACGGTCCAGCAGCAGGCGTACATCGACGCCTCCAGCCGCGACACGGTCCGCAGCCGCTCGTTCACGGGGAAGCCGTGCCGCATGCTGCGGAACGACTGGACCGAGGCGTGGGAGACGGAGGGCAACCCGGAGCCGCTCGGCATGCCGCTGCAGTACATGGTGTCCGGGATGGCCGTCGCAGCCACCCACAAGTACCCGGACGAGACCGTCGACGTCGCATTCAACCCGGTCGGCCAGGTCGTCGGCCAGTTCACCAAGGTCGAGAAGACCTCCGCGGTGATCGAGCGGTGGGTGCAGGAGTACCTCGAGGCCACCGGCACCCTCGAGCAGCTCAACGAGGCGGCCGCGAACGCCTGATGTCAGTCGGGAAGGATCGGGACGCTCTGGCCCCGATCCTTCCCGAGCAGCGCGGCCCGTGTGACGGCCACCGCGCCGAAGCGATCCCGCACCGAGTCGAGTGCGGTGTCGAGGGCGGTGACGTCCCGCGACGCCCGCTCGGGCGCCCCGACCCCGGCGTCGAACGGCAGCGCCAGCTGCTCGGCGCCCTCGCGGTCGAGATTGGTCAGTGCGACCCCGATCAGCGTCAGCCCCTGACCGAGGATCAGCGGCCGCGCCTGGTCGAGCAGGGCCCGCACCGCCGACAGGATCGTCTCGGTGCGCGCCGTCGCCTGCGGCAGCGTGAACGAGCGGGTGGCTCGGGTGAAGTCCGCGAACCGCATCCGCACCACCACGGTGCGGCAGACCCGGCCTGCTCGGCGCAGTCGACGGGTGACGCGGTCGACCAGTGCCGCGGCGAGGACGTCGATCTCATCCTGGGATCGCGGCCGGCGCCCGAGGGCGTGCTGGGCGCCGATGGAGCGTCGCCGGGCGCCCGTCTGCACGCGGCGCGGGTCCCGCGCCCAGGCCAACGCGTGCAGGTGTCGTCCCGCCGCCTGCCCCACCACGGCGGCGAGCTCGCGTTCCGGTAGGGCCGCCATCTGCCCCACCGTGGCGATGCCGTAATCGCGGAGCTTGCGTGACGTCACCGCACCGACACCCCACAACCGCTCGACCGGCAGCGGGTGCAGGAACTCGAGCTCACGATCCGGAGGGACGAGCAGCAACCCGTCCGGTTTGCCGACGGCGCTGGCCACCTTGGCGAGGAACTTGGTGCGGGCGATCCCGACGGTGATCGGCAGCCCGACCTGTTCACGGACCTCACGCCGGAGCCGGGTGGCAATCTCGACCGGAGTGCCGGACACCCGGCGCAGGCCCCCGACATCGAGGAAGGCCTCGTCGATCGAGATGCCCTCCACCAGCGGGGTGGTGTTCCGGAATACCTCGAACACGGCCTTGCTTGCCTCGGCGTACGCCTTCATCCGAGGCCGCACGACCACGGCCTGCGGGCACAGCCGCAGCGCCTGGGCACCGTTGCTCGGGGTCCGCACACCGAAGGCCTTGGCCTCGTAGCTGGCGGCGAGGACCACCCCGCCGCCGACGATCACCGGCCTTCCGCGGAGCGACGGGTCGTCCCGCTGCTCGACCGACGCGTAGAAGGCGTCGAGATCGGCGTGCAGGATCGACGCCTCATGCGCTTCGGGGTTGGACACGAACACATGTTCGCATCGGCCACCGACAACTCCGGCGTTTCACGATAGGAGAACAGGAGGCGGTGTCGAATCACCGGTATCCTGTGATTGTCCGATTTGTCCCTGTGCTCGAATCATCGCCCCGCCGCGTTCGAAAGCGTGTCGGGCCTGGTTCGACTGGAAGGTCTCGCGTGGAACTCCTCCTGATCCTCGTCGTCCTCGGCGCCGTCGTCTACCTGGTCATGAAGAGCCAGAAGAAGACCGCCGGGCACACCGCAAACCAACTCGAGGACGCCAAGGCCGACGCCCGGCAGTCGATCGAGCGGCTCGGCGGGCAGGTCTACAACCTGACCGGCACCGACGACGCCTCCAAGCAGGCGCTCGCCGACGCCTCCGAGCGCTACACCGCGGCAGGCTCGCAGATCGAGCAGGCCAACACCCCGGCACAGGCACGCCTCGCCAAGCAGACCGCGCTCGAGGGCCTCTACTACATCCGCGCCGCACGAACCGCGATGGGCATGGACCCCGGCCCCGAGGTGCCAAGCATCGACGGTCAGAAGTCCGCGGGCCAGGTCACCGAGGACCGGCAGATCGAGTTCGAGGGCCGGCAGGTCTCGGCCTCGCCGAACCCGTCCGCGGCCACCCCGAACTACTACCCCGGCGGTCGGGTTGCCGGCCGCCCGGTCCCGGCCGGCTGGTACTCCGAGCCGTGGTGGAAGCCGGCGCTGGTCGCCGGCGCGTGGGGTCTGGGCTCGATGATGCTGTTCTCCGCGATGTTCAGCGGCATGTCCGGCGTCCCGTATGACGCCCAGGCGTTCGAGAACGGCTACGGCGACGGCTACCAGGACGGACTGGAGGCCGGCGGCGGCGACGGTGGCGACATGGGCGGTGACGCCGGTGGCGACATGGGCGGCGACGCCGGTGGCGACTGGGGCGGAGACATGGGCGGCGGCGACTGGGGCGGCGGCGGCTTCGACGGCGGCGGTTTCGACGGCGGCTTCGACTTCTGAGTCACGAACAACGGCAGCGGCCCGGGTCCTCGGACCCGGGCCGCTGTGTGCGTCAGGCGGGCTGACAGGTCGGGCACCAGAAGAGGTTGCGGCCCTTCATGACCGCGTGCAGGACGGGCGTACCGCACACCCGACACGACTCCCCCACGCGCCGGTAGACGTAGGTCCGCGGCCGGTCCACCGCGTAGGCAGGCGCACCGTTGTCGTGTTCGGGACGCACCACGTGCATCACTCCGGCGTCCACGCCGACGGCCATCAGCGCGACCAGGTCGGCCCAGATCTCGTCCCACTCGCCGCGACTCATCTTCGACCCGGGCCGCTCGGGGTGGATGCCGTGCCGGAAGAGGACCTCGGCGCGGTACACGTTGCCGACACCGGCGAGCACCGCCTGATCCATCAGCAACGACCCGATCGCGGTCTGGGACTTGGAGATCCGGCGCCAGGCCCGGTCTGGGTCGGCATCGGAACGCAGAGGGTCGGGGCCGAGTCTGCTTTCGAGAGCGCGCAATTGGGGCTCGTCGTAGATCTCACAGGCCGTCGGGCCTCGGAGGTCGGTGCCGATGTCGGCACCGGCCATGCGCATCCGCACCTGCCCGACCGGCTCACCCATCGGCAGTGGCAGGTCGGTGAACTTGCCGTACAGGCCCAGGTGCACGTGCACGATCCGGCCGCCCTCGTAGTGGTGGAGCAGGTGCTTCCCGACGGCCTCGGCCCGTTCGAGGACGCGCCCGTCGACGGCTGCCGCGCCGGCCTCGAACCGGCCCTGCGGGCTGGACACACGAACGGGAGCACCGGCGAAGTGTCGCTGGTGCTCCCGCGCGAGTCGATGGAGGGTGTGCCCCTCGGGCATGCGTGTTTAGTTCTCGGCGCCCGGGACGGCGGGGGCGACGCCGGTGCGCTCGTACTCGGCGAGGATGTCGATGCGACGCTGGTGGCGCTCCTCCTCCGACCACGGGGTCGCGAGGAACGCGTCGACGATCGCGAGCGCCTCCTCGACCGAGTGCATGCGGCCGCCGATTCCGATCAGCTGGGCGTTGTTGTGCTGACGCGCGAGCTGCGCGGTCTCGACACTCCACGCCAGCGCGCAGCGGGCGCCGGGCACCTTGTTCGCCGCGATCTGCTCGCCGTTACCACTGCCACCGAGCACGATGCCGAGGCTGCCCTCGTCCTCGACGACGCGGCGCGCGGCGTCGATGCAGAACGCCGGGTAGTCGTCGAGGGCGTCGTATTCGTGCGCCCCGCAGTCGATGGCCTCGTGCCCGTTCGCGATCAGATGGTCCTTGATGGTGTTCTTGAGCTCGAAGCCGGCGTGGTCGGCACCCAGGTATACGCGCATGGCCCAATTCTGACAGGTCTGCAACCGGGCGAACGAGGCGCCCACGCCTACAGTCGGAACACATGGAGCAGTACACGCCCGCACCGGGACACGCACCCATGCCCCCGATTGCGCCGGGTTTCCCACCGCCGCAAGTGGTTCCGCCCCGCGGACTGTCTCCGTGGGGGATGCCGGCCCGGCACCGGTTCGAGAATCCGCTGCTCGTCCTCGCGGTCGGGGTCACCGCAATCGCATACCTGACGGCGCTCGGCATGCTGCTGAGCGGCAGTCTCGACTACGTGGCGACGCTCCTGCTGGCGGCCCCGGTTCTGGTGTACCTCGCACGGGGTCGGATGTACGCGGCGCAGCGTGTCAACGGCGTGAAGATGTCGCCGACACAGTTCCCCGACGGATACCGGATGCTCGTCGACGCCGCGGCTCGCTTCGGCATGGCCGAGGTGCCGGACGGCTACGTCGTTCTCGGGAACGGCCAGATCAACGCGTTCGCCTCCGGACACGGGTTCCGTCGGTACGTGGTGGTCTACAGCGACCTGTTCGAGGTCGGCGGGCAGGCCCGCAACCCGGAGGCCCTGGCGTTCATCATCGGCCACGAGGTGGGGCACATCGCTGCGGGGCACGCCTCCTACTGGCGTCAGCTCGGGATGTTCGCGTCGAACTACATCCCGGTGCTCGGCTCGGCGCTCTCACGGGCGCAGGAGTACACGGCCGACAACCACGGCCTGTGCTACCGGCCCGACGGCGCCGCCGGGGCGATCGGGGTCATGGGCGCAGGCAAGTACCTGCTGGGACTGGTCGGCTTCCACGAGATGGCCGACCGCGCACGCACCGAGACCGGATTCTTCCCCTGGCTGGTGAACCTGCTCGCCGGCCATCCGGTGCTCACCTGGCGGGCAAGCGCACTCCGGGACCGGTCCCGGCACGGGCGAGTGTTCTTTCGCCCCTAACCAACTAGAACGTGTTCTAGTATTCCGGAGGAAGCGGACCACCGACGTCAGAGATGAGGGAAGTCATGGGGCAGGTCCTGGATCGGATCGAGCAGTACGCGGACGAGATCCGCGCGGACGGTGTCGAGGGCGACAAGCTGATGCGCCTGACCGACGCCAGCGCCAAGCGGTTGAAGGATGCCGGCGTGATCCGGATGCTGCAGCCGAAGAGTCACGGGGGCCTGGAGGTGCACCCGCGGGAGTTCGCCGAGACCGCGATGGCGATCGGCGCGATGGACGGCGCCACCGGCTGGGTCAGCGGCATCGTGGGCGTGCACCCGTGGGAGATGGCGTTCTTCGATCCAAAGGCGCAGGAGGAGGTCTGGGGTCAGGACCAGGACACCTGGATCGCGTCACCGTACGCGCCGATGGGTGTCGCGGTGCCGACCGACGGTGGCTACATCCTCAACGGCCGCTGGTCGTTCTCCTCGGGTACCGACCACTGCCAGTGGGTGATGATCGGCGCGATGGTCGGCGATCAGAACGGCAAGCCGCAGATGCCGCCGAAGATCCTGCACGTGCTGCTGCCGCGCAGCGACTACGAGATCGACCAGGACAGCTGGGACGTCGTGGGCCTGCGAGGCACCGGCAGCAAGGACCTGATCGTCAAGAACGCATTCCTTCCCGAGCACCGGACCATCGACTCCGCGACGGTGTACGACGGCACCGCGCCGAAGAACGCCGGCCGGCCCGAGACGCTGTACAACTTCCCGTTCTCGTGCATCTTCCCGCTCGGCATCACCTCCTCGCTGATCGGCATCGCCGAGGGCGCCCTGGCGATCCACATCGCCACGCAGAAGAACCGGGTGGCGATCACCGGCGTGCCGATCAAGGAGGATCCGCACGTGCTGTTCGCGATCGGTGAGGCGGCCGCGGAGATCGCTGCTTCCCGCGCCGCGATCCTGGAGACGGTGGACCGCTTCTGGGACATCACCGACAGCGGCAAGGAGGTCACCTTCGAGCAGCGGGCCGTCGGCAGGCGCACCCAGACCGCCGCCGCGTGGCGTGCGGTGCGGGCAGTGGACGAGATCTTCGCCCGTTCCGGTGGCGGCGCGCTGCAGAACAAGCTGCCGCTGCAGCGGTTCTGGCGCGACGCGCACGCGGGCCTGTCACACGCGATCCACGTGCCGGGCTCGATCTTCTACGCGTCCGCGCTCACCGAGCTCGGTGGCGAGCCGCAGGGCATCCACCGCTCGATGATCTAGGCGGCCGCGCCACCTGTGCGCGCTTCCGGTAGCCCTGGCCACCGGAAGCGCGCACGGGCGCGAAGCGCCGCTACTCGAAGGACGGGCCCTCGGTGCGGGTGCGCTTGAGCTCGAAGAAGTGCGGGTAGGACGCCATCGCGACGACGCCGTCCCAGACCCGGCCGGCGTCCTCGCCGCGCGGGATCCGCGAGAGCACCGGACCGAAGAACGCCACGCCGTTGACGTGGATCGTCGGGGTACCGACGTCGTCGCCCACCGCGTCCATACCCGCCTTGTGGCTCGCGCGCAGCGCCTCGTCGTGGACGTCGGTGTCGGCGGCGGATGCCAGGTCGGCGGGCAGCCCGACCTCGGCGAGGGACTCGGCGATCACCACACCGAAGTCCTTGTTGCCCTCGTTGTGGATCCGGGTGCCCATCGCGGTGTACAGCGGGCGGAGCACCTCGTCCCCGTGTGCCTGCGCGGCGGCGATCGCGACGCGGACCGGGCCCCACGCCTTCTCCATCATCGCGCGGTACTCCTCCGGGAGGTCCTTGCCCTCGTTGAGCACCGCGAGGCTCATCACGTGGAACCGGGCGTCGATGTCGCGAACCTTCTCCACCTCGAGAATCCAGCGCGAGGTGATCCAGCACCACGGGCACAGCGGGTCGAACCAGAAATCGGCGGTGTCCTTCTGCAGGCTCTCGCTCACGCGCATCTCCATCACTCGTCGGTGGGAACAGTCGTCCTGTGGGATCAACCAACACCTGCCGCGTTTGCTTCCCGCCCACCGCGGCCGGGCAGTACGGTCGACAGGTACGGACGTACCCGCGGACCCCGGAGGGTGACCGATGTCAACGAGCCGGACCTTTGCCATCGTCGGCGGTGGGCTCGCCGGCGCCAAACTCGCACAGGCACTGCGAGAGAAGGACTTCGACGGCCGGATCGTTCTGTTCTGCGCGGAGGAGCACCTGCCGTACGAGCGGCCGCCGCTGTCGAAGGACCACCTGATCGGCGGCAAGCCACTCGCCGACTTCACCGTGCACCCCTCCGACTGGTACCGCGACCACCACATCGACCTGCGCCTGGGCACCACCGTCACCGCACTCGACCCCGCGGCCCACACCGTCACGCTCCCCGACGGCAGCACCGTTCACTACGACAAGGCGGCGCTGGCCACCGGTTCCCGACCGCGACGGCCCCCGATCCCCGGCTCCGGCGCCGACGGAGTGCACTTCCTGCGCACCGTGGACGAGTCCGACGCGCTCCTCGCGACACTGCGGCACGGCGCTCGGCTGGTGATCGTCGGTGCCGGATGGATCGGCCTCGAGGTCGCCGCGGCCGCCCGCGGACACGGCGCCATGGTGACCGTGGTGGAGACCGCGCCGCTCCCGCTGCTGGGGGCGCTCGGTCCCGAGATGGGGACCCTGTTCGCCGAACTGCACCGCGAGCACGGTGTCGACCTGCGCCTCGAGAGCGCGGTGGACGCCGTCGTCGTCGCCGGCGGGCGCGCCACCGGGGTGCGCCTGGGCACCGGCGAGGTGGTCGATGCGGACGCAGTGCTGGTCGCGGTCGGCGCGCAACCGAACGTCGAACTCGCCGAGAGCGCCGGTCTGGCCGTCGACGGGGGCGTCCTCGTCGACGCGTCCCTGACCACCAGCGACCCCGATGTCGTCGCGATCGGCGACATCGCCGCCCAGCAGCACCCGGTGCTCGGCGCCCGGATCCGCGTCGAGCACTGGGCCAACGCCCTCAACCAGCCTGCGGTCGCGGCCGCGACGATGCTCGGGCACCCGGCCGAGTACACGAACCTGCCGTACTTCTTCACCGACCAGTACGAACTGGGCATGGAGTACGTCGGGTACGCCCCGCACGGGTATGCGCGGGTGGCGGTCCGTGGTGACGCCGCCCGGCACGAGTTCGTCGCGTTCTGGCTCGACGGGGACAACCGGGTGCTGGCGGGAATGAACGTCAACGTCTGGGACGTCACCGACGACGTCAAGGAACTCGTCGGCTCCCGGCAGCCCGTGGACGTCGATCGATTGACCGATCCGGCGGTCGCGCTGGACGACGTCTTCGGGTGAGCGGTCGATCGCGTCGCCCGCGCGTGATGGGATAGGGGTCGTCCGTTACCGAATCCAATCCCGAGGAGCGTCGAAACGTGGCCCCACCGAACCTGACCCGCGAGCAGGCAGCAGAGCGCGCGGCGCTGCTGACCGTCGACAACTACGCCGTCGACCTGGACCTGACCGACGGTGCCGGGGCCCCGGGCGAGAGCACGTTCCGCTCCCGCACCACGGTCACGTTCGACGCCTCCGAGGGCGGCGCGACGTTCATCGACCTGATCGCGAAGACCGTGCACTCGGCCACCCTCAACGGCCTCCCGGTCGACATCTCCGGCTACTCGGAGGAAACCGGGATCGCGCTCACCGGCCTCGCGGCCCGCAACGAGCTGGTGATCGACGCCGACTGCCTGTACACCAACACCGGCGAGGGACTGCACCGCTTCGTCGACCCCACCGACGACGCGGTCTACCTGTACTCGCAGTTCGAGACCGCGGACGCCAAGCGGATGTTCGCGTGCTTCGACCAGCCGGACCTGAAGGCCACCTTCGACATCCGGGTCACCGCGCCGGTGGACTGGAAGGTGATCTCGAACGCCGCGACCGTCGAGACCCTGGTCGCGACGCCGGGTGAGCACCACTTCCGCACCACCCCACGCATGAGCACCTACCTGGTGGCACTGATCGCCGGACCGTACGCGCAGTGGACCGACTCGTACTCCGACGAGCACGGCCACGTTCCGCTCGGCATCTACTGCCGTTCCTCGCTCGCCGAACACATGGATGCCGAGCGCCTGTTCACCGAGACGAAGCAGGGCTTCGACTTCTACCACCGCAACTTCGGGATTCCGTACGCGTTCGGAAAGTACGACCAGCTGTTCGTGCCCGAGTTCAACGCGGGCGCCATGGAGAACGCGGGCGCGGTGACGTTCCTCGAGGACTACGTCTTCCGGTCCAAGGTCACCCGCTACTCGTACGAGCGCCGCGCGGAGACGGTGCTGCACGAGATGGCGCACATGTGGTTCGGCGACCTGGTCACGATGAAGTGGTGGGACGACCTGTGGCTCAACGAGTCGTTCGCCACCTTCGCGTCGGTGCTGTGCCAGACCGAGGCCACCGAGTACACCAACGCCTGGACGACCTTCGCGAACGTCGAGAAGTCATGGGCGTACCGGCAGGACCAGCTGCCGTCCACCCACCCGATCGCCGCGGACATCCCCGACCTCGCCGCCGTCGAGGTGAACTTCGACGGCATCACCTACGCGAAGGGCGCGTCGGTGCTCAAGCAGCTCGTCGCGTACGTCGGGCTGGAACCGTTCCTGGCGGGACTGCGCGCCTACTTCGCCGAGCACGCCTACGGCAACGCCACCTTCGACGACCTGCTCGCTGCCCTGGAGCGCTCGTCGGGACGCGACCTGTCCGACTGGGGTGCGCAGTGGCTCAAGACGACCGGCCTGAACATCCTGCGGCCCGAGTTCGAGGTTGACGCCGACGGCAACTTCACCTCGTTCGCGGTGCTGCAGGACGGTGCCGCACCCGGGGCGGGCGAGACGCGCGTGCACCGGCTCGCGATCGGCATCTACGACGACGGCCCGCACGGCAAGCTGGTCCGCACCGAGCGCATCGAACTCGATATCGAGGGTCCGCGCACCGAGGTTCCCGAGCTGGTCGGCAATGCCCGCGGCAAGCTGGTGCTGGTCAACGACGACGACCTGACGTACTGCTCGGTGCGGCTCGACCCCGAGTCGCTCGCGACCGCGATCGCCCGGATCGGCGACATCGTCGATCCGCTCCCCCGCACGCTGGTGTGGTCGGCGGCGTGGGAGATGACGCGGCAGGCCGAGCTCAAGGCGCGTGACTTCGTCGCCCTGGTGCAGCGCGGCATCGGCGCCGAGACCGAGGTGGGTGTCGTGCAGCGGCTGCTTATGCAGGCGCACACCGCGTTGGCGTCCTATGCCGAACCCGGCTGGGCCACCGAGGCCGGCTGGCCGGATTTCGCGAACCGGCTGCTCGAACTGGCCCGAGAGGCAGAGGCCGGCTCCGACCACCAGCTCGCGTTCGTCAACGCGCTGACCGGGGCGCAGCTGTCGCCGTGGCACACCGAGGTGCTGGCCGAACTGCTGGACGCCGCGCCGGAGACGGTCGGCCTGCCCGGACTGACCGTCGACACGGACCTGCGCTGGCGCGTGGTGACCGCGCTGGCGGCGGCCGGTGAGGTCGACTCGGAGGGTCCCGAGTCGCCGTTCATCGACGCCGAGGCGCAGCGCGACCCGACCGCGGCCGGGGCACGGGCGGCGGCCGCGGCTCGGGCGGCGCGCCCCCAGGCCGCGGTCAAGGAGCAGGCGTGGGCGACGGTCGTGGGCGACGACTCGGTCGCGAACATCACGGCGCGGTCCATCATCGGCGGCTTCGCCGGGCCCGGCCAGGGCGAACTGCTGGAGCCGTTCGTGGCGCGCTACTTCGCCGACATCGCCGGCGTGTGGGAGCGCCGCTCGAGCGAGGTCGCGCAGACGGTGGTCGTCGGGCTGTACCCGGCGTGGTCGATCAGCGAGGGTTCGGTGGCCGCGGCGGACGCGTTCCTGGCCGGCGAGCATCCGCCGGCGCTGCGCCGCCTCGTCGTCGAGGGCCGGGCCGGCATCGTGCGGTCCCTGGCCGCCCGCGCGTTCGACGCCGAATAGCCGAAAAGGGGTGTCCCTCGCCCGATCGGGCGAGGGACACCCCTCTGGTCGAGACTGCGCTAGATAGGGAGATGGTGGGGGGGGGAAGAGTGTGTTGATTGGGGGGGGTTTGTAGGGGGTGGGCGGATG